>DATHCF010000413.1:0-2412 GCA_035319705.1 Acidimicrobiales bacterium
CCAAGGCCGGCATCGCCTCGATGACCTGGGTGCTCGCCCGGGAGCTGGAGCGCTACGGCGTCACCGCCAACGCCATCGCCCCGCGGGCCCGCACCCGCATGACCGAGACCCTCTTCGGCGAGATGGCCGCCAAGGAGGAGGGCTTCGACGCCTGGGACCCCAAGAACGTGGCCCAGTTGATCGGCTTCTTGGCCAGCGACGAGGCGGCCGACGTGAACGGCCAGATCTTCGTCGTCTTCGGCGGCGACATCTGGGCCATGGGCGGCTTCCACCCGGTGGGCGAACTCCACCGGGACCACGCCTGGACCCCTGCCGAGCTGGCGGCGGCCAAGGGCGAGCTCTTCAAGGACGCCGACCCGGGAATCCCCAAGTTCAGCTTCTTCTAGGGCGCTGTTGAAGAAGTCGCTTTTGCGACGGACCGGCTGGGCGTAGCATCTCGACGGGTCCTCGGGGCCGAGCTCGCACCGAAGAGCCGGAATTGAGGGTGGAATCCGGTCGCGCTGGATTGGCCTTGGGCCAAGAGGTGTCGTTCCCTCATTGAGATGCCCCCGAGGACCTATTGCGTCCCTGCGAGGACCCAGGCGCCATCTCGTCTCGTCAGTCCGAGCACCACCAGCTTGCGCAGGTTCAAGGCGGCGACACGCCGATGAGCCCAGGCCTCGTTGCGCTCGACGCCGCGGTAACGCAGCCGTCGGTTGCCCTTGGCCACGAGCCACGAGATTGAGCGTTCGGCCATGGGCCGGTGCTGTCGGTAGGTGGCCCGAAGATCTTCGCCGGCCCAGGCCGTCCGGGCCCCGACGAGCTCGTGGTCGTGCTCTGAGACGCTAAAGGAGCGGGCAGCCGCCTTCGTGCAGCGAGCCTTGTGCGGACACGACGAGCAGTGCGGAGCGAAGCGGGCGACACCACGCGCGCTGAGCCGGGCGAGGTGACCGGCCGGGCAGGTGACGCTCCTGCCCTCGTGGTCAACGGCGAAGTCGTCGCGCACGAAGCCGCCGGGGATGCTCGGACGCGACGGCAGTGGCTTGATGACCAGGCGATGGTGGCGCTTGCCCAGCTCGCTCCTCGTCACCCCCGACCCGTAGGCGGAGTCGGCCAGGACCTCGAGGCCATCGGGCTCGGCCTCCATGAGGCCGACGCCGGCCGGCCCGTCGGGGTGGTTCGCAGGGGTGATCGCAACAGCGGTGACGATCCCGGTGTCGGGCTCGGTGGCCAGGTGCGCCTTGAAGCCGTCCTTGCGCACGGCCGTGGACTTGTGGCCGTGACGTGCCTCGGGATCGACCACCGAGATCACCCGGTCCTTGGCCACCTTCTTGGCGATCCTCCAGGTGCCCTCTTGCTCCCCCGGTTCGACGTCTTGGCCCGCCACCAGGGCCAACAGGGCGATCTTGTCGGCTGCCACCTCGGCGCTCGGGCTGGTCTCGGCGGCCAAGAGCACCGCCTCGGCGTCGTGGACGAGACTGGTGACCACGGCGTCACGGGCGGCGGGGTCCGACCACTCGATGATCGGCTTGGCCCCCTCGTCGGTGGCGGTGCCGAGGGCGACCGCGGCGGCCTCGGGGACGAGCCGGCGAACCTGACGGATCGCCGCGATGAGCTGGGTGACGGTGTCCTGGGTGGCCACGGCGTCATCGAGGATCGTCGAATCGAGGGCCCGACGGTGTTTGGCGGCCAGCACCCCGGTGGCGTCCACCACCTGGCGGATGACGTCGAAGATGCGTTGGGGCCGCGCGGAGTGCCGCAGCCGGGTCCGCCAGTAGGTGAGGACGGTGAAGTCGAAGCCCTCATCGTCGAGCGCCAGGCCGCAGGCCACTTTCCAGTCGATCCGGGTGCGCAGCTGACGGATGGCGTCACGGTCCGACAGACCTTCGAGGGCCTGGAGCACGAGCACCGAGCACACCAAAGCGGCCGGTATCGAAGGCCGACCCCGGTTCGAGGAGAACAGATCGGCGAAGTCCTCTTCTTTGAACAGCTCGTGGCGGTGATCAGCCAAGAAGGCGTAGACGGTGCCGTCGTCGACCAGGTTGCGGCAGAGCGCGTCGGCGTCGAGGAATCGGCGTTCAGGGTCCTGGCGTCCTTGCATGGACCAATTCTCGCCGGTCACCAGCCAGAACGCGAGTACCAACGGGCACTTTTTTCAACAGCGCCCTAGGGCGCGTCGGTGAGCATGGGAGGGCGGCGGAAGCTCACCGCAAAGGGCCGGCTCGGATGTTGCGCACCGGCGAGCAACACGTATACCGCGACGAAGCGTTCGCACTGGAAGCGCAAGAGCCACCGTATTCTGCAGCGAACTGCTACTCACGTCGTGACCCACGAGAGAACGCAGACCGCAAAAGTGTGCCGTGAGCACTCAGCCGCTCGGCAACTCCCTGGGCATAGTGGTTGCTGGGCTCATCAGCACGGACATGGCGACTG
>DATHCF010000414.1:0-4783 GCA_035319705.1 Acidimicrobiales bacterium
CACCAGGCAGTGATGGTGGACGAGGTGACGGCGCTGTTGCGTCCCGTCCCCGCCGGGGTGGTCCTCGACGCCACCGTCGGTGCAGGCGGTCACGCCGCCGCCGTCCTGCGCACCCACCCGGGGATCCGGGTGGTCGGGATCGACCGCGACCCGACGGCCGTGGACGCGGCGGCGGCCGCCCTCGCCCCGTTCGGCGACCGGGCGGTGGTGGAGCGGGCCCGCTTCGACGACCTGGCCGAGGTGCTGCGCCGGTCCGCCCCCGGCGAGCCCGTGAGCGGTGTGCTCTTCGACCTCGGCGTCAGCTCGCCGCAGCTCGACGAGCCGGCTCGGGGCTTCTCCTATCGTGCCGAGGCCCCGCTGGACATGCGCATGGACCCCGGCCAGTCGCGCACCGCCGCCGAGGTGGTCAACGCCACCGACGAGGCGGAACTGGCCCGGCTGTTCGCCGAGCACGGCGAGGGGCGCTTCGCCCGTCGCATCGCCCGCGCCGTGGTGGCGGCGCGGCCGCTGCGCACCACGTCCGAGCTTGCCGAGGTGGTGCGCAACGCCATCCCGGCAGCGGCGCGCCGTACCGGCGGCCATCCCGCTCGCCGGGTGTTCCAGGCCGTCCGGGTGGCGGTCAACGACGAGCTCGACGTGCTGTCACGGGCGCTGCCCGAAGCCGTTTCCGTGCTGGCGCCCGGTGGACGGTGCCTCGTCATCGCCTATCACTCGGGTGAGGACCGCTTGGTCAAGCGCGCCTTCGCCCAGGCCGTCTCCGGTGGGTGCGTGTGCCCGCCGGGACTGCCGTGCACCTGCGGAGCGGTGCCGCTCGGGCACCTGGTGTTCCGCGGTGCCCGCCGGCCCTCGCCGGCGGAGGTCGCCCGCAACCGGAGGGCCGAGAGCGCTCGACTGCGTGCCTTCGAGCGCCTCGGTCCGACGGCTCAGGACCGGCACTGAGATGGCGGCGGTCACCCCCGTACGGACGCGGCGCGCCCCGGCGCCGGCCGGTTCCGGGGCGCCGGCACGCGTCCGGCTGTCGATCGTCCGGCCTCCGAGCCGCCACTCGCACGACCGGTGGCCCCGGCCGCTGTGGCTCGCCCTGGTCTTCGTATTCCTGAGCCTGCTGGCGGTGGGGGCGGCGCACGCCTATCTGGTGGCGGGCCAGGTTCGACTTGCCCACCTGCAGCAGCAGCTCGACACGGCACAGAACAGCGAGCGCGGCCTGGAGGTGCAGGTCGCCCGGCTCGAGGACCCCGCACAAGTGGTGACCCAAGGTGAGCAGCAGGGCCTGAGCGCCCCCACCCAGGTGACCGATCTTCCGCTCGTTGCTCCGACTTCGGCGCCGCGCCCGGCGCCGCGCTCGTCCTCCTCGTCGTCCCGCGTCACCAGACCACGGCGGTGAGCACCGGGCGCCTCGTCGGCGCACCGAGGCGGCAGCGTGGCTTCGAGCGTCACCACCGTCCTCGCTCACGAGCCGCCGACGCGCCGATGCCCGTCAGCGCCTGCGCACCCCGGCGACGGTTGGGGGTCATGCGGGTGATCCTGCTCGTGTGCTTCGCCGGGCTCGCCGTGCGGCTCGTGGCGGTGCAGGCGCTGTCGGGCGGGCACTACTCCTCGCTGAGCACGGCCGAGGTCACCTCCACCGTCACGGTGCCCGCCACCCGCGGCACCATCTACGACCGAGACGGCGCCGTGCTCGCGGTTTCGCTGCCGACGTCCACGGTGGTGGCCGATCCGGAGCTGATCTCGCATCCCGGCGCGGAAGCGGCGGCACTGTCGCCCGTGCTCGGTGTGGAAAGTGGCGTCCTCACCGCGGAGCTGTCGCAGCACACCGGATACGTCGTGCTGGCCAGACAGGTCTCCGCTCGCACGGCCGACAAGGTGAGCGGCCTCGGCCTACCCGGGATCAACCTGATCCCTTCCACCGAGCGTGTCTATCCGGGGGGTTCGCTGGCGGCGCCGCTGCTCGGGTCGGTGAACGCGTCGGGTGGAGGCGACGCGGGGCTCGAATACCAGTTCAACGCCATGTTGTCGGGCCGATCCGGCACCGAGCAGCTGCAGCTCACCCCCGACGGCGTCCCGCTGCCCGGCAACGGCTCTGGCAAGCAGCCGGTGGCGGGGACCGGCATCGAGCTCACCGTCGACGAAGCCCTGCAGTACGAAGCCGAGCAGGCGCTCGGCAAGGAAGTGCTGGCCGCACAGGCCAAGAGCGGGGTGGCGGTGGTCATGGACAGCCACACCGGCGACATCCTGGCCATGGCCGACGTGGTGGCGGAGCCCCCGGCCAGTACGGCGTCGAGTCCCGCGACCAACGCCGGGGCCAACCCCGCCGCCACCAAGGTGCAGGAGGCGCCGTCGAACGCCGCGCTGACCTCGGTGTACGAACCCGGCTCGGTGTTCAAGCTCGTCACCTTCTCGGCCGCCCTGCAGGACGGGCTCATCACACCCGATCAGGTCTTCAGCGTCCCCAACAGCTTGAGCATCGACGGCTGGACGTTCCACGACGCCGAGAACCACCCGACCGAGCAGTTGACCGCCACCCAGATCCTGGCCCAGTCCTCCAACATCGGCACCATCGAGATCGCCAGCCTGCTCGGCAAGCAGCGCCTGGCTGCGCAGATCGCCGCCCTCGGTTTCGGGACCCCCACCGGGCTCGGCTTCCCCGGTGAGTCTCCCGGCCTGGTCAACCTGAGTCCCGGCAGCTGGTCCGGGTCGGACATGGGATCGACGCCCATCGGCCAGGACGACTCGGTCACCGCCCAGCAGGTGCTCGACATGGTCAACACCGTGGCCACGGGCGGGGTCTTCGTACCGCCCCGGCTGGTGCGCGCCACGGTGTCCGCCGAAGGAACGGTGCACGCCGAACCACTCGCCGCCACCCACCGGGTGATCTCGCAGCCGGTGTCGGCCGAGCTCACCACCATGATGGAGCAGGTGGTCCAGGACGGTACGGCCGTGGCCGCCGGCATCCCGGGCTACACGGTGGCCGGCAAGACCGGCACCGCCCAGATCCCGGGCGGCGGCGGCTACGTCCCGGGTGCCTACATGGCCACCTTCGCCGGCTTCGCCCCGGCCCAGGATCCGGCGCTGTCGGCCATCGTCGTGCTCGACCAGCCCACCCCCATCTTCGGCGGGACCGTCGCCGCCCCAGTGTTCGCCCAGATCATGGGCTACGCCTTGCAGCGGTACGGCATTCCACCAGCGTCCTCCGGGGGTTGAGCCGGTGCCCCGGGCGGCACCACTACGATCGGCCCGACCGCCGGCAGGGTCACGGGCACCCCGTGACGTCGCGGCAGGGAACCTCACTGTGCGCATGGACCGGCTGCTCGAAGGCATCGACGTGGTCGACCGCCGTGGGGATCTCTCCAGCGTCGAGGTCAGCTCGCTCGAGTTCGACAGCCGGCGGGTGACACCGGGTGCGCTGTACTTCTGCGTGCCGGGACACCTCGGCGACGGGCACGCCTTCGCCGCCGAGGCCGTCGGCCACGGGGCGGTGGCGTTGCTGGTCGAACGTTTCCTGCCGCCGGCCGTTCCTCAGGCCAAGGTGGCCGTGGGCGCCATGCGCCCGAGCATGGCCGAGGTGTCCGCCACCTTCTACGGCCATCCGGCACGCGCCCTTGTGACCGCGGGGGTCACCGGCACCAACGGCAAGACCACCGTCACGCATCTGCTGGCTGCCATGTTGCAGGCCCACGGCATGTCCTGCGAGGTGATCGGCACGCTCGGGGGGCGTCTCACCACTCCCGAGTCCCCGGAGCTGCAGCAGCAGCTCGCCGCCGCCGTCCACCGCGGCGTCAAGGCGGTGTCCATGGAGGTCTCCTCGCACGCCTTGGACCAACGACGCGTCGACGGCATCGAGTTCTCCGTGGCCGTGTTCACCAACCTGAGCCACGACCATCTCGACTACCACGGGTCGATGGAGGCGTACTTCGCCGCCAAGGCTTCGCTGTTCCGGCCCGGGCGCGCCCGCACCGGCGTGGTGAACGCGGACGACGCCTGGGGGCGCCGCCTGCTGGACAGCGCCGAGATCCCCATGGTGCCGTTCTCGATGAGCGAGGTGACCGACGTCCGTCCGCACCCCGGCGGGACCACCTTCAGCTGGCGCGGCCGACAGGTGTCCATGGCGCTGTCGGGGGACTTCCACGTGGCGAACGCCCTCGCTGCCGCCACTGCCGCCGAGGTGCTCGGCGTCCCCGAGGACGAGATCGTGCAGGGCCTGGCCGACGTGCCGGTGGTGCGGGGGCGCTTCGAGGTGGTGGAGAGCGACGCGCCGTTCACGGTGGTGGTGGACTACGCCCATACGCCCGACGGGCTGCGCAGCGCGCTGCGCAGCGCCCGGTCGCTCGCTGCTACGGGCCGCGTGCTGTGCCTCTTCGGGTGCGGGGGAGACCGCGACCGGGCCAAGCGGCCGGTGATGGGGGAGGTGGCCTCGGCCGGCGCCGACGTGGTGGTGGTGACCTCCGACAACCCGCGCAACGAGGATCCGCAGTCCATCATCGAGCAGATCCTCCCCGGCATCGCCGACGGCACGCCGCTGGTGGTGGAGCCGGACCGCCGTGCCGCCATCGGCCGTGTTCTGGAGAGCGCCCGGGCGGGCGACGTCGTGCTCATCGCCGGCAAGGGCCACGAGACGGCCATCGACATGGGCGGCAGCCGCCTGCCCTTCGACGACCGCCAAGTCGCAGCCGAGGTGCTCGGCCGCCTCAGCGGGAAGACCCCGGCGTGATCTCGCTCATGTCGGCCGGCGGGTTCGGGCTGTGGCTGGCCGGGCTGGGCACCCCGCTGCTCATCCGGTGGCTGC
>DATHCF010000415.1:0-3504 GCA_035319705.1 Acidimicrobiales bacterium
GGAGTTGATGGTGACGGTCTGCACCTTGTGGGCGTGCACGTCGTTCAGGAACTGGCTGTAGGTGAGCGTGACCGGCTGGCTGACCTTGGTGGTGGGCAGGGTCAGGAAGAGCAGGACGAACAGCGCCAGGGCGATGAGCCAGAGCCAGTGCCGCCAAGCCGGCGGTGGTGGTGGTGCCTGGGGGTGGCTCTTGTCGCCTTCGGGCGGGGGCGAGGCGTTCCTAGTCATTGGCGTCGTCCTTTCGCGCGAAGGCTAACCCCCGGCTCTTGTCCGAGACCCGGGCCCTCTGTCACAGCCGCGCCCCGCATCGGCGTCACCCCGTGGCGGCAGGGTGGTCACCCGGCCTGTGTCTCCCCAGGGGCCTTGACGCAGCGTCTCCTCTGAGTATTATACTCAGTATGTATGACCGCGAGATGGCGTCGTGAGCGTCCGCCACGCCCTGCTGGCGCTGTTGAGCGAGGGTCCCAAGTACGGACTGCAGCTCCGCCAGGAGTTCGAAGCCCGCACCGGCGACGTGTGGCCCCTCAACGTGGGCCAGGTGTACACCACGCTGCAGCGCCTCGAGCGTGACGGGATGGTCGTGGCCGACGGGCAGGAAGAGGACAGCCAGCACAAGGGCTACCGCATCACCCACCGGGGCGAGGAGGAGCTGGCCGGCTGGCTGCGCACGCCGCCCGACCTCTCCTCGCCGCCGCGCGACGAGCTGGTGATCAAGGTGCTGGTGGCGGCCGCCCTTTCGGAGGTCGACGTGCACGAAGTCATCCAGGTCCATCGCCGCTATCTGGTGGAGCTCATGCAGCAGTGGACGCACCTGAAGGAGGACGAGTCCCAGGTGGACCTGGGCTTCGCCCTGGTGGTCGACGCCGAGCTGTTCCGCCTGGACTCGGTCATCCGCTGGCTGGATGCCGCCGACGGCCGCTTCAAGCGCGCCGCGGTGGAGGGCGGTCCCGCCCCCCGCCTTCCTCTGCCCAGACCCCGCCGACGGATGGGAGCGAGCACATGAACCTCGAACTGGCCGATGTCACCAAGGTCTACGGCGAAGGGTCGAACGAGGTGCGCGCCCTGAGCGCGGTGAGCCTCAAGGTCGACACGGGGTCGCTCGTGGCGGTGATGGGTCCGAGCGGGTCGGGCAAGAGCACCCTGCTGACCATCGCCGGCACCCTGGAGGAGCCGACCAGCGGCCAGGTCCTGCTGGGCGGCCGGGACGTCTCGCGGTTGTCGCACAACGACAAGGCCCGGCTGCGGCGGCGGTCCATCGGCTACGTCTTCCAGGACTTCAACCTCCTGCCCGGTCTGACCGCGCTCGAGAACGTGTCGCTTCCCCTGGAGCTCGACGGTGTTTCGGCCGGCAAGGCCAGGGTGGCGGCTCGCCAGGCCATGGAGCAGCTGGGGGTGGCCGACCGCGAACACCACTTCCCCGATCAGCTCTCGGGAGGCGAGCGCCAGCGGGTGGCCATCGCTCGCGCCGTGGTGGGTGAGCGGAGCCTGCTACTCGCCGACGAACCGTCCGGCGCACTCGATTCCACGAACGCCGAGGGGGTCATGCGACTGGTGCTGGCGGCTTGCCGGCGGGGAGTGGCCGCCGTGGTCGTCACCCACGACGCCCAGCTGGCGTCGTGGGCCGACCGGGTGGTGTTCCTGCGCGACGGCCGGGTCGTGGACCAGACCACAACTCCCCCCACGCCCGAGTCCATCCTGAGCAGCACGCCGCAGTCCTAGAGCAGCCCTGACGAGCATGAGCACCCTGACCATCGACGCCGAAGCGCCGTTCACCGCGCGATCTCACCATGACGGCGGCGGGCTCGCCGCTCGCAGGGCGGTGACCAGGTGGGCGTGGCGACTGTTCCGCCGCGAGTGGCGCCAGCAGCTGCTGGTGCTCGCCCTCATCGTGGTGGCCGTGGCCGCCTCCATCGTCGGGGCCACGGTTGCCGTCAACTCGCCGCAGCCGGCCAATTTCGGCTTCGGCACCGCCCAGGACGCCTTCACCACCTCTGGGAGCGATCCCCGCCTGGCCACCCAGCTCGCCGCCCTCGAGCACCGCTTCGGAGCCGTGGAGGTGATCACCCAGAAGACCGAGGCCATTCCCGGGTCGATCGCCACCTACCAGCTCATGACGGAGAACCCGACCGGTCCGTACGTGCAGCCGATGCTCGATCTGGTGAGCGGCCGATTTCCGACCACCGCCGGTCAGGTCGCCGTCACCTCCGGGGTGGCCACCGATTTCGGTCTGCACATCGGCAGCAGCTGGAACATGAGCGGCGTGTCCCGCCGGGTGGTGGGGATCGTCGAGAACCCGCAGAGCCTCCTCGACGAGTTCGCCCTGGTGATCCCCGGCCAGGTGACCATGCCCACTCAAGTGACCGTGTTGTTCGACGCCCACGGGGTGAAAGCGTCGTCCATCGGACCGGACATCACGACCCCGGCTTCGCTGGCCAACAGCAACCCGATCAACCCCGCGACGGTCTCCATGACCGTGCTCACGGTCGGGATGATGCTCATCGCTCTCGTCGGCGTGGGCGGCTTTACCGTGCTGGCTCAGCGCCGGCTGCGCTCGCTCGGCATGCTCGCCGCGCTCGGCGGCACCGACCAGCAGGCCCGGTGGGTGGTGCGGGCCAACGGCGTGGTGGTGGGCGTGGTCGGAGCAGTGGGCGGTGCGGTCCTGGGCTTCGTGGCCTGGATGGCCTATCGCCCGCACCTCGAGTCGAGCTCGCACCACCTGATCGGGGTGTGGGCGCTGCCCTGGAGCGTCGTCGGGTTGGCAGTCGTCCTCGCCGTCGTGGCGACCTACCTGTCGGCCTCCCGCCCGGCTCGTGCGGTGGCCAAGGTTCCCGTGGTGGCGGCACTGTCGGGACGGCCGGCACCGCCGCGCCAGGTCCACCGTTCGGCCATCCCCGGCATCATCTGCTTCGTCATCGCCTTCCTGCTCCTCGGCTACGCCGGGTCCACCAACAGCGGCCAGGGCAGCAGCGGCACGCCCGAGCTGGTGTTCGGCATCGTCATGCTCATACCGGGGGTCATCCTGCTGGCGCCCTTCTTCCTCTCCGCCCTGGCCAGGCTGGGAGCGCACACGACGGTGCCCGTGCGCCTCGCCCTGCGCGACCTGGCCCGCTACCGGGCCCGGTCGGGCTCGGCGCTGGCCGCCATCAGCCTCAGCGTCATGATCGCCGTTATCGTCGCCATCGCCGCCGCCGCCCGCTACGGCAACGTCCTCGACTACGCGGGGCCCAACGTGGCCTCCAACCAGCTGATCGTGTACGCCCCGGGCGGCAGCCCGGGTGGAGGTGCCAATTCGCTCACGGCCGGCCAGCTACACACGATGACCGCAACGGCCGACGCCATCGGCTCGTCCCTCGGCACCCACCAGGTCGTCGCCCTCGAGTCCACCGACGCGGGTATCGGGGGCACGGAGGGCGGCCGGCAGTACAACGGGACCTTCTATCTCGCCACGCCACAGCTACTCGCCGCCTTCGGCATCAAGTCGTCGCAGATCGACCCGAAGGCCGA
>DATHCF010000416.1:0-6297 GCA_035319705.1 Acidimicrobiales bacterium
CGCCGTAGGCGGACAGCGCGCCCAGGATCTCCTCGAGACGTTCCTCCCCGAAGGCGACGGCCAGGGAGGGGAACGGCAGGTCCGCCCACAGTCCCCACAGCCACAACCGCTCGGGCCCGTCTCCGCTGAGTACCGCGCACGCCGCCAGGGCACTGCGGCCCGCCACTTCGTGCCCGCGGTGACGGTCGTGCGGGCTGGGTCCGACGACCAGCCGGGGCCGCAGGCGGCGTACGGCGTCGGCCACGCTGGCAGTCAGGTGCCGCTCTGCGGCCTGCACGCTGGATTCGTCGAGCGGATCGGGAAGCGGTGGTTCGACCACTTCGGAGCCGAACCCGGCCCGCCGGCATGCCTCTGTGACCTCGGCGCGCCTCCTCCCGCATTGTTCGGGACGGCCCAGGCTGCAGGTGAGGTTCACCACTTCCCAGCCGGCGTCGCGCAGGGCCATCAACGTGGCCGGGGCACCGATCAACTCGTCGTCGGCGTGGGGCGCCAGGTGCAGGACCCTCGGCGCGCCGTGGCCGGGGCTCATGGGCGCCCGCCTCCGGGGGCGATGGCACGCAGGCGCTCGACGAGGGGCCCGGCCCAGTCACCGTCGGCCACGCCTCTCTCGTAGCAATGCCCGAGGTGCTCGAGCCACGCCATCGACTCCTCGAGCCCGCCGGGCCGGTTGCGCCAGAGCCACAATCGGCGCTGCTCGGCTTCGAGCTCCTCCAGGCGCCCTCCGAACGCGATGCGTGTGGCTTGCGACAGTGAGGCCAGTGTCCCGTCGCCGCCGAGACGCTGGGCGGCATCGGCACAGCACAGCTGCACCAGTCGGGCGGAGGTCTCGATCTCCTCGACGGCGCGGCGCCCGTGCTCGTTTTCGGGCCGAGAGGTGCGCAACCCGGACAGCGCGTCGTCGATGGCGCTGCTGACCGAATCGAACACCGCCGGCGAAACGTCTCCGAAGACGGCCTCGGTGACCGGAAGCTGGGGAAAATAGAGGGTGAGCACCAGCGCCGAGATGCTGGGAAGCTGCACCGGCAGCAGGCGGTGGACGTCACCGAGCGCCAGCACCGCTGCACCCAGCCGGCCGGCGCCGTCGGCGTAACAGTGGCGGTCGAGGAGCTCGGCCAGCTCACCGGTGTCGAGCGAACGGTTGGATTCGAGGCACCACGAGAAAGCGGCCGCCGCCGCCAAGCCGGGATCGGAGACCGGCAGGTGCTGCAGATGGCCGAAGTCGCCCCAGTCGGTCACCAGCATCCCTTCGGTGCTCCAGTTCGCCGCCGCGGTTGCCGCCGACCGGCAGTTCTCCACGGCGTTGGTGGCGCGTCCGAGGATCGACAGCCAGCTCGAGGTGCCCGGGCACACCCAGTGACGCAGGCCGGCCTCGGCCAGGGTGCCCAGCCGGGCATCGAATGGATGGTTCTCCTCGTATCCCCACTCACACACCGTCACCCCGCTCGGCACCGGGTCGAGAAGCTCACCACGGAGAGCCGGCACGTCGCCCCACACGAGCAGCTCCCGGCCGTCGGTTTCGGGCAGCGCGCGCAGCCGTTCCAGCCAGCCGGCCCACTCGCCCGAACGCGCTGCGGGAAGGTCCCAGGGCTCGTCCATCCCCACGTGCAGCCGCTGGCCGGGCACCGCTTCGCACAGCACGCCGAGCAGCTCGCGCACCAGGGCCAGCGAAGCGGGGTTGGCCGGGTCGAGGGTGGAGGCGGGAACCGCCATGCCCATGGGACCGCGGACCACACCACGGGCGATGCCGAGGGGCGCGTAGCGGGGGTGCATCAGCCAGCGCTCCATGTGGCCGAGCGTGTTCTGGTTGGCCACCAGCTCGACATGGCGCTCGGCGCAGTGGGCCCGCAGCTTCTCGAGGTCGGCGGCGGTGAACGGGTCTGCTTCCTCCCACACCGTCTGGTGGCCGGGATAGGCGAAGGTGTGCTCGACGTACAGCTGCAGCTGGTTGAGCTTCCAGGCGGCCAGACGGTCGGTCAGCTCGAACAGCGTCTCCAAGGTGGGGACCTTGGTGCGTGACACGTCGAGCATGACGCCCCGCACCTGCAGGTCGGGCCAGTCCTCGATGACGCCGACCGGCAGCCGGCCGGCCGGGTCCCCGGCGCGCAGCTGGTCCAGTGTCCGCCCGGCGTAGAAGCGGCCCGCCGGGTCCCCCGACGCCACCTGGACCGACCCGCCCGGGTCGATCGTCAGCCGGTACCCCTGCGCCGGCAGCGAGCCGTCCACCGTGGGGGAGGGCTCGCCCTGCTGCACCACGAGCGCGATGGGCTCGAGATCCACCAGACGCGGTCGGGGCAACAGCAGCGGCCGGCGGGCGGGCGTCACCGGCGGTGCCCGGTCAGCGCCGGGGCATCTTGATGGCGCGATCGGCGATGATGTTCTTCTGCACCTCGGTGGTGCCGGCGCCGATCGAGGTGAAGCGCTGCCATACGTAATTGTGGCTCCAGTGCCCCTTGTCCACGGCGTCCGGGCCACCTTTGGCCAGCACGCCGACGGGCCCGAGCATGTCGACCCCGAGCTCGGCGATGGTCTGCGAGAGGTAGCTCCACTGCAGCTTGGCCAGGGGCACCTCCGGCCAGTTGGGCTGTCCCTTCAGGATCTTCGACAGGGCCCGGGCGTTGAGCAGGCGCGTCAACTCGAGCTGTGTCCACACCCGGGCCACGCGCTCGCGCAGTCCCGGGTCCTCCAGTGCCTCGGGGTTGTTCCGTCTGGCCGCCTCGATCAGGTTGTCGAGCTCGATGCGCATCGACACCGACATGCCGGCGGTACCGACCCGCTCGTGGCCGAGCGTGCCCATGGCCACCTGCCATCCCTGGTTCTCCTCGCCCAGCCGGTAGGTCACCGGTACGCGCGCCCCGTCGAAGGCCACCTCGCAGAACAGCTCACCGCCGGTGATGTCGCGGATGACCTGCACCTCGATGCCGGGCAGGTGCATGTCGACGACGAGGGCGCTGATCCCTTCGTGCTTGGCCCCGCGCTCGAGCGCCGAGGGGTCGGTGCGCACCAGGAAGAGGCCCCAGCGGGCCAGATGGGCGGTGGAGATCCAGATCTTGCGGCCGGTCACCACGTACTCGTCGCCGTCGCGCACGGCGGCGGTCCGCAGGTTGGCGAGGTCCGAGCCGGCTTCCGGCTCGGTGAAGCCCTGACACCAGTGCTCGCTGGCGTCGAGGATGGCCGGTAGCCAGCGCTGCTGCTGCTCCTCGGTGCCCCAGCGTAGGATCATGGGCCCGATCTGCCAGATCCCGTTGGTGTTGTAGATCCCCGGAGTCTTGGCTCTGGCCATCTCCTCGGCGTAGACGGCGTTCTGGGAGACCGTCGCCTCCCGGCCGCCCCATTCCCGGGGCCAATTGATCGCCGCCCACCGGCCTTCGTGCAGCCTGCGCTGCCACGCCTGGCGCCGCGCCATGGTGCGCCGGTCGGGATTGGTCTCGTCCCCGATCTCACCCTCGGCCTCGAACTGCGGCAGGTTGGCGTCGAGCCACGAGCGGAGCTCTTGGCGAAATGCCTCGTCCTCCGGCGTCAGGGCGAAATCCACTCCGTCTCCTTTGCTGTGGCAGACCCCGCTGCGTCGCTCCGCCGTCAGCGGCGGCGGTCGAGGACCTCGGGGTTGACGATGTTCTGTGGTCGCGCCCCGGCCAGCAGCCGGCACAGTTCGTCGGCGATGGTCCGGGTGTGGTTGGTCTCCGTGTCGAAGGTGGCCCCGCCGATGTGCGGGGTGAGGACGACGTTCGAGAACGTGGTGAGCGGGTGCTCGGGGTCGAGGTACTCGCCGCTGAAGTGGTCCAGGCCCGCCGCCCCCACCTTTCCCGACTTGAGGGCCGCCACCAGGGCGTCGGTGTCGTGCAGCTGGGCGCGCGCCGTATTGAGGAACACCACGCCGTCCTTCATGGCGGCGAACTGCTCGGCCCCGATCATGCCGGTCGTCTCCTCGGTGACCGGCGCGTGCAGCGACACCACGTCGGACTGCTCGAGCAGCTGCTCGAGCGAATGGGTGGCATCGGGGGCGTAGGGGTCGTAGGCGATCACCTGCATGCCCAGTCCCTGCAAGCGCCAGCGCAGGGCCCGGCCCACCGCCCCCAGGCCCACCAGCCCCGCCACCCGACCGGCCAGCTGCCAGGCCCGGAAGCGCTGATAGGGAATGGTGCCCTTCTTGTAGATCTCGCCCCGGCGCACGTCGTCATCGGCGTCGAGCAGCCCACGGGTGGCGGCCAACAGCAGGGCCACGGCCAGCTCGGCCACGGCATCGGCGTTGCGCGCCGGTGCCCGGAGCACCGGGATCCCCGCCCCGGTGGCGGCGGCCACGTCGACGTTGGTGGGGTCGCCCCGGCAGCTGGCCACGGCCACGAGCGGGAGCTCGAAGAGCGGTCCGGCGCAGCGGTCGGCTTCCACGATCACCAAGGAGGCCTCTTCGTCGGCCGCTCTGGCGGCCAGCTGTTCAGCGTCGTAGATGCGCAGGGGGTCGTGGTCGATCCACGGATCGATCACCAGTTCGGCCAGCTGGTGGAGCGTGTCCAGTCCCGGCCCGCGGACCGGGGCCGTGACCAGGGCCCGGCGCCTGCCCTCGGGCACATGAACCTCCTTGTCGGGTCGTTCATAATGTCCCAACGATGACGGGCGTGTCAGGTTCGGTGACGGTGGGGATCGACATCGGGACGACGGCCACCAAGGCGGTGGCCGCCGACGCCCGGGGCACGGTCATCGCCCGCTCGCGCGTGGCCCACCGGCTGCTCACCCCCGAGCCGGACCACATCGAGCACGAGGCAGGGCGCGCCTGGCGCCAGGGACCGCTCAAGGCGCTGGCCGAGCTCAGTGCCGTCGCCCCGGCGCCGAGCGGGGTGTGTGTGGCCTCCATGGTGCCGTCGCTCACCGGTGTGGACCGCCGCGGCCGGCCCATCGGCCCGGGACTGCTGTACGGCGACGCCCGGGGCCGTGGCACCGAGCCACTCGGTCGCTCGGCGACGGGACGGGCCGAGGTGTCGGAGGTGATGCCCGACGCCGTGGGCTTCTTCCGATGGGCGGTGAAGGAGATGCCGAACGCGGCGGGCTACTGGCCGGCGCAGGCGGTGGCCAACTACGCCCTGGCCGGCGTCCCGGCCATCGACACCGCCATGACCATGTCGCTCGGGGAGCTGCGCATGGGCGCCGACTGGAACAGCGAGATGCTGGACGAGATCGGCGTCCGTCGTTCGCAGCTTCCGGAGGTCGTGCCCATGGCGGAGCGGGCCGGGGAGGTGCGGGGCACCTCGGCGGTGCTCGCCCCCGGCACGGTGGACGCCTTCTGCGACCAGATCGTGGCGGGCGCCGAACGGACCGGCGACGTGCTCGTCATCTGCGGGGCCACGCTGGTGGTGTGGGCGGTGGTGGACGAATGGATCGAGTGCCCGGGGTTGTGGACGGTCCCCCATCTGGTCGAGGGCAAGGTATTGATCGGCGGGCCCTCCAACGCCGGAGCCCTGTTCGTCGACTGGGCCCGTTCGCTCCTGCACGGCGGTTTCCGGCGCTCGCCCCGTCCGTCGGCCCGCTCGGGGTCTGTCGTCGTCGACAGCGACGAAGGCCGAGATGCGCTGCAGGCGAGGCGACTTGGCGATCCTCGCCTGGTGCCGGTGTGGCTCCCTTATGTCCGCGGCGAGCGGGCGCCGTTCCACGACCCGACGCTGCGCGCCTCGCTGCACGATCTCCACATCGGCCACGACGCCACCGCCTTGGAACGTGCCGCCTACGAAGCGAGCGGTTTCGTGGTCCGGGCCATGCTCGATCGCGCCGGCATCAAGGCCAAGCGCATCGTGGCCAGCGGGGGCGGGACCCGGGTGGTGCCGTGGATGCAGGCGCTGGCCGACGCCACCGGTCTGCCGGTGGACGTGGTGGCCGTCCACGAAGGAGCGGCGCTGGGTGCCGCCTTCATCGCCCGCATGGCCGCCGGCCTGGAGAGCTCGTTGAGCGATGCGGGGCGGTGGGCGCGCGTCGGCTGTCGCGTCGAGCCCGACTCGCTGTGGGCGCAGGCGGCCGCCGGCCGCTACGAGCGCTTTCGCGCCCTCGGCCCTGCCGGCTGATCGCCTCCGGAGAGGGTTGGGCGAGCGGCCGGGGCTCTGCCATGCTGGGGCGGTGAGCCCTAGAGCGCGCGACGAGTCGACGGACATCGAGGCCGAGGAGTGGCTGTTCCCCTTCGAGGCGGAGCTGCGCGCCGTGTCCGCCGGCCTCCACGACGCCCAGAGCGCCTGGATGTCGCAGATCGAGTCGCTGCGGGCGCCCGATCGCAAGACGCACGAGCTCATCCGCATGGTGTGCACGGTGATCCGTCGC
>DATHCF010000417.1:0-6031 GCA_035319705.1 Acidimicrobiales bacterium
CTGTCCAACCAACCGAACTTTGAGGTTCGCCAGGCGAATCTCACGTGCGGGGTCTGGATCGTGTACCAGCACTCCTACCGGGAGGCTTGCTCCGACCTGCTCCTGGTCTTCTAGGAGTCGGGCAGGAACTTCGCGAGGAACTCGTCTCGGGTCATTTCGTCGGCCCGGGACGGGTCCTCGCGGGATGCCTTGATCCGGTCCTCTAGGACTGGGATCAGGTCTGGCCGCTCGTCACGGAGTACGTCCAGAACCGGAGGCTGGGGGGCTTCCTCAGGCGTCGTCGCCATGCTTCTCACCCCCCTCCGAGGCGTCCTGGGACTTGTCCCGGGCCTCGGATTTGGGGACCCTCAGGAGCCTGCCCGCCAACTGGCGGAACCGCTCCCAGCCCTCTTGGGCGGGGGTGGTTGGCTCCTCGGGCACCCTCCCGAGGCTAATGGGCGCTTGCGCGCCGGGTACGGAGCGGGGTGGTGGGCTGCCGCCCTGTGGATAACTAGCGGGTGAGCCTAGTAAGTCACTGCCCATCCTTCTCCTGCGGGCGCTCAACCCGGGCAGCTTCCCCGCCGTGGACAGCATCACCGTGTTCGTGTACGCGGTCATCGGCGGGCTCGGGTCGGTGCCCGGCGTGCTCATCGGCATCTTCGTGTTCGAGTACCTGCAGTCGATCACCGCCCTCGGCAGCCTCCACCTGGTCATCAGCAGCGTGGTGGCCCTGTGGGTGCTCTCCGCCTTCCCCGGTGGGCTGGGCCAGGTCGTCTACAACCTGCGCGACCGCCTGCTGCGGATGGTGGCCGACCGGCGGGGGCTCGTGGTGCCGAGCCTGGTGGCCGACAAGCGCCAGGGGGGAGCAGGGCCTTCCGAGCAGGAGGACCTGCTGGCGGCCATGGTGGGCGGCGGCGACGGCGACGGGCATACCGGTGACGGGACCGGCGGCGAGGCCGCTGTCCAGCCGGTCGGTGCCGTTGCCGGGACGATCTCGCTGGAGGCAGACCGATGACCTCCTTCGCCGACACCGGGCAGCTCCAGGTCCCCGCGGCGGGGCCGGGAGCCGAGAAGCTCCTCGCCTGCAAGGACATCGACATGGCCTACGGGTCTGTCCAGATCCTCTTCGGCGTGAATTTCGACGTCGAACGGGGCGAGCTGGTGGCCCTGCTCGGCACCAACGGCGCAGGCAAGTCCACGCTCTTGAAGGGCATCTCGGGCCTCGTGCGCCCCAAGCGGGGCAAGGTCATGTTCAAGGGCGAGGACATCACCAAGGCCCCCGCCGACGTCACCGCCCGCAAGGGCATCTCGCTCATGCCGGGCGGCAAAGCCGTATTCCCCACCTTGAGCGTGGCCGAGAACCTCAAGATGGCGGCGTGGCTGATCCGCGATCAGCCCGATCGCATCGAAACCGCACGCCGAGAGGTCATGGAGCTGTTCCCCATTCTGGGCCGGCGCCACAACCAGATGGCGGGCAACCTCTCGGGCGGCGAACAGCAGATGCTGTCGCTGGGCTCGGCCATGATGACGCGTCCCGAGCTACTGCTCATCGACGAGCTGTCGTTGGGCCTGGCGCCCACCATCGTGGGCCAACTTCTCGAAGTGGTCGAGGAGATCCACCGGCGCGGCACCACCGTTCTCGTGGTCGAGCAGTCGGTCAACGTGGCGCTCAACCTGGCCAAGCGCGCCGCCTTCATGGAGAAGGGAGAGGTGCGCTTCGAGGGGCCGACGGCGGAGCTGCTCGAGCGCCCCGACATCCTGCGCTCGGTGTTCATCGCCGGCGCTTCGGCACACGTCCCGGCGTCCGTGACGGGCGCAGAAGCGAAGAGTGCGGCACCACAGACGCCGTCCGCGCCAGGGGCACAAACCGCGTCGGCCGCGTCGGCCGGCACGGTCGGCGCGGCGAGCTCGGCGCAGGACACTGGACGGCTTCCCGCCGTTGCCATGGCCACACCCAACGGGCACGAGCGCCCCCAAGGGGAGAAGCCGGTCCTCGAGTGCCGCGGGGTGGTGAAGACCTTCGGCGGGATCACCGCCGTCGACCGCGTCGACCTGGCCATCCACCCCGGCGAGATCGTCGCCCTCATCGGGCACAACGGGGCAGGAAAGACGACACTGGTCGACTGCATCTCCGGCTTTCTCCAGATCGACCAGGGCCGCGTCATCCTCGACTCGGTGGACATCACCGAGCGGGCTCCCCATCAGCGGGCGCTGGGCGCGCTGGGCCGGTCGTTCCAGGATGCCCGTCTGTACCCGACGCTGACTGTGGCCGAGACCATCGCCGTGGCCCGTGAACGGCACCTGCAGAGCCGCGACATGTTCGCCGCCGCCCTGCAGCTCCCCGCCTCCTACGAGTCCGAGGCCGAGGTGATGGCACTGGCCGAGGAGCTCATCGAGCTCATGGGCCTCGGCGCCTACGCCGAGAAGCTCACCGCCGAGCTCTCGACGGGGACACGGCGCATCGTGGACGTAGCCTGCATCATGGCCCAGGACCCCAAGGTCCTCATGCTGGACGAGCCCTCGGGCGGCATCGCCCAGAAGGAGACCGAGGCCCTCGCTCCCATGTTGCGCCGGGTCCAGGAGAAGACGGGCGCCACCATGGTGGTCATCGACCACGACATGCCGATGCTGTCCTCGCTGTGCGACCGGATGGTGGCCATGGAGCTCGGCGCCGTCATCGCCGACGGGCCGCCCACAGAGGTGCTGGCCCATCCGGCGGTGATCGCCTCCTATCTCGGCACCGACGAGACGGCGATCGCCCGCTCCGGCTCGGCCGTCTGACCCTTCCGTCCGGCCCGGCCGATCGCGGGTCTTTGGTCCCACTTCTGCGATGGCGCGCCCGCGCTCCGGGCCACGAGCGACCTTCGGACACCTCCACCATGACCTTGGGCCCTGGGTTCACTTGTGCGCGCGAGCGCAAGCTGGCGGCAGAGCTCCACATGGAGCTATGAGCAAGGAGCGAGAGTTATGAGGCGCAAGACATTGGACATGCTTGCGACAGCCGGTGGCGGCATGCTCACCATTGTGCTGATCGTGGCAGGCTCACTCGGGCTGTGGGCCTACAACTGGTCCAACACCAACGTGCACAACCAGCTGGCCGAGCAGAAGATCACCTTTCCGCCGGCGGCGGCCTTCAAGAACGCCAAGGTGGGCACCGAGATCACCCCCAGCATGATCCCGTCGGTGTCGCAGTACGCCGGGCAGCAGCTGCTCACCGGGTCGCAGGCAGAGGTGTACGCGGACGACTTCATCGCCGTCCACCTGCAGGAGATCGGCGGGGGCTTGACCTACTCCCAGCTGAGCGCCAAGGCCATGGCCCTGCCCAAGGGGACACCTGCCTACACGGCGGCCGAGGCCCAGGTGCAGACGGTCTTCCAGGGGACGACCCTTCGGGGTCTGCTGCTCGAGGCCTACGGGTTCTCGAAGTTCGGGCAGATCGCCCTGGTGGGGGCCATCGTCGCCTTCGTGCTGGCCGGCATCATGCTCGTGCTGACCCTGTTCGGGGTGTGGCACTTCAGCCGGACGCCGCAGGACGTCGAGTTCCCCAAGTCGCTCCACCACGAGGAGAAGGTGCCGGCCGGCGTGTGAGCCGGACAGACACCAGCTCCCTTGTGGGGCTCATCACCGACCCGGCTCCTCGGAGCCGGGTCGGTGCGCGTCTGGTGGCAAACCGGGCAGGTCGGAGAAATCCTCGGCCGGAGCCGCCTCCGGATACCGCGGGTCCATGGCCCGAAGCGTGTGGAGCAGGATCTCGATCACCACCCAATTGCGGAACCACTTGTGCTCTGCGGGCACCACGTACCAGGGGGCGTCGGCGGTGGAGGTACGGGTGAGGGCTTCTTCGTATGCCACCTGATAATCGGCCCAGTGCGTCCGCTCGAGGAAATCCGAGCGCCGGAGCTTCCAGCGCTTGTCGGGCTGATCCAGGCGCTCGGCCAGCCGCCGGCCCTGCTCCTCGTAGGAGATGTGCAGGAAGAGCTTCACGATGGTGATGCGCCCCCGGTGCAACATCTGTTCGAAGGCCACGATGTCGCCGTAGCGCGCCCGCCACACCTTCTCGGGAACGAGCTCGTGGACCCGCACCACCAGAACGTCCTCGTAGTGGGAGCGGTTGAAGATGCCGATCTCGCCGTCGAGCGGGGTCTGGCGGTGCACGCGCCAGAGAAAGTCGTGGGCCGCCTCCACCGGCGTCGGCACCTTGAAGGAGCTCACGCGCACGCCCTGGGGGTTGACGCCGCGGAACACGTGCTTGATGGTCCCGTCCTTGCCGGCGGCGTCGATTCCCTGGAGCACCACCAACAGCGACTGGCGGGCCTCCCCCCACAGCCGGTCCTGCAGGTCGGCCAGCTCGGCGATCTGGCTCGCCACCGCCGCGTCGGTGGCCGCCCGGTCCCCCGGGGCGCCGCTCACGTCGTCGGGGCGGCGCGCCGAGATGCCGGCCGGGTGGCCAGGCGGCACCAGCCACTGGTGCAGCCTGGCCGCAGCCGCCTCGGCCACGACCTCAGGCCCCCAGCTGCTCTCGCAGCTCCTGCAGGTCGCGACGAAGGGCGTCGACGTCGGCACGCAGCTGCTCGAGCTGCTCGGTGACGCCGGCAGACGCATGTACTGCCGCCGCCGAAGGTGGCGAAGCGGCCGCATCGAACTGCGGCGGCAGGCCGAGGGTGTGGGCGAAACGATCCTCCTTGCGTCCCGGTGCGCGGGCGAGACGCACCGCCAGCGGCACCTCCCGCTGCGTCATCGCCTCGAGCTCCGCCTCCACTTCGCCCAACGAGTCGAAGCCGGCCATGCGTGCGGTGCGGGCCCGCAGTTCGCCGGGCGTCTGGGGGCCGCGCAGCATCATCACCGCCAGCAGCGCCAGCTGGCGCCCGTCGAGCCCGAGGGCCTCGGCCAGCTCGTGGCGGTAGCGCAGCGCCGATCGCCCGTGCGAGGGATGCACGAAACGGACCAGTCCGCCGGCCTTGGCCCGGGTGACGGCGTCTTCCACCGTGGCCTCGTCGTAGTCGACCACCGGATGGCGGTTGGACGACTGGTTGCAGGCCAGCACCAGCGCGTTCAGGGTGAGCGGGTACTGCTGGGGGGTGGTGAGCTCCTTCTCCACCAGGCAGCCGAGCACGCGGATCTCCTCGGGACTCAGCTCCACCGAGGCGAAGCATACGAGTCGGAATACCGCACCGCAGGAGGAGGTTTGTCAGCACATGGAAGTGAAGGACCTCGGACACATCGTGTTGTACGTCCGGAACCTCAACCGGTCGGCCGGTTTCTACCGGGACGTGCTGGGGTTCCGCCCGATCCTGCCTGACGGCGCAATGGGAATGCCGGCCATGGCCTTCGTGTCGGCCTCGGGGCGGACCCACCACGAGCTGCTGCTCATCGAAGTCGGCGAGGACGCCGAGCCCCAGCCGGTCGGGCGCCGCGTGGGGCTGTACCACTTCGGGCTCAAGGTGGGCGACAGCGACGACGAGCTGCGTGAGGCGCTCGGGCGCCTCGAGGAAGCCGGCGTGCCGGTGGTCGGGGCCAGCGATCACACCGTGACCCATTCGCTGTACATCCTCGATCCCGACGGCAACGAGCTCGAGCTGTACATCGACGTCCCCGGTGTCGACTGGGCGGCCGACCCTGCTCTCGTGGCCAGCCCGGTGAAGCCTCTGCACCTGTGACCGCCGCCGCCGCATCCGGCGGCGGCGTGGGTCAGCTGCGAAGGAGCCGCCCCGGGCGGGCGTCGAGTCCCTGCCGGGCGGGAGCACCGTCCTGTCGGATGACCACGCCGTTCACCAGCACATGGGTCATGCCGGCCGGCGAGTCGGCGACGAGGCGCTCGCCGTCGGCGGGGAAGTCCCACACCCGGCGCAGCGGGCCGGGAGCCACGGTGTCGGGGTCGAAGACGCAGATGTCGGCCGCCTTGCCCACTTCGAGGCTGCCCCGGTCCGCCAGCCCGTAGACGGCGGCGGGCTCGGCGGTCAGCTTGTGCACGGCCCGCTCGAGCGACATGACCTCCCGCTCGCGTACCCAGTTGCCCAGGAGATCGGTGGCGAAGCAGGCGTCGCACAGCTGG
>DATHCF010000418.1:0-2760 GCA_035319705.1 Acidimicrobiales bacterium
GGCGGAGAAGCTGGTCCCGCTCATGGCCCAGAGCCGGCGCGGCGAGTTCGAACGCGGCTTCTCCATGATGCTGGGCCGCATCTTCGACACACGCGACACCGGTCTCGTGCTGTGCGTGGTCACCGGTCCCGACGGCGCTCCGGCCGCCATGTGCCAATTCGTCCCCGCCCCGGGGATCGGGGGGTACTCGCTCGACCTCATGCGCCGCGATCGCGCGGAGCACCCCAACGGACTCATCGACTTCGCTCTCGTCTCGAGCATCGAGCACTTCAAGGCCCAGGGATGCCGTGCGCTCAGCCTCAACTTCGCCGCCATGCGATCGATCCTCGAGGGCGAGCGCGGCGACGGGCTCACCCAGCGCGCTGAGCGGTGGGCGCTTCAGAAGATGTCGAGCTTCCTGCAGATCGAAACGCTGTGGCGCTTCAACGCCAAGTACGGCCCGGACTGGCTGCCGCGCTACATCGTCTACGACGGCGCCGAACACCTCGTGCCGGCGGTGGTGGCCATCATGCGGGCCGAGTCGCTCACGGAGATGCCGGTCATCGGCCGAGTGCTGGTGCGATCGAAACGCCGCGCCGGCCTGGGCGACCCTGTCCCGCCCACCTCGGAAGACCCTGCCCCGCATCCGGTGGGGGCCGGGCGGCGAGCGCAGGACTGAGGCGGGCGCCATGGAGGTCCGCCGGGCCGCTGCGGGCGATGCCCGTGCCATCGCCGAGGTGCACGTGCGGTCCTGGAAGGCGGCCTTCCCGGGGCTTCTCCCCCAGGACTACCTGGATGCGCTGCAGCCCGAGGACCGGCTGCCGGGGTGGCAGCACACCCTTAAGGGCGCGGCGCGATGGCCGGTGGTCCTCGTGGGCGAGGAGGACGGCCGGATGGTCGGCTTCGTGGAGGTGGCGCCCAGCGGGGATCCCGATGCCGAGGAGCGCACGGGCGAGGTGCGCACCATCTATCTGGACCCCGCCGCCTGGGGGGCGGGGTGCGGAGTGGCGCTGCTCGACGCCGGGGTGTCGGTGCTGGCCGACGGCGGCTTCGCCGAGGCCATCCTGTGGGTGCTGCACAGCAACAGCCGGGCACGGCGCTTCTACGAACGCCAGGGCTGGTGGCCCGACGGGGCCACGAAGGAGCACGACTGGCACGTCTTTGTGGCCACCGACGTCCGCTACCGCCGGCAGCTGCCCGGCGCTGCGGTCATGGCCCGCGACGGCGCCGGTCAGGAGAGCGAGAAGTCGCAGTCGTAGCTCCGGCCACCCGGTGCTACGGGATGATCAGCCTGGCCAGATGGGCGAACCCGGTAAGCGGACCGGGCCACACCCCGAAGAGCACGGTGACCGACGCGCACAGGATGAGCACGGCGATGGTGGCGGGCGGCGGCGCGTCGACGGCGGCAGCGTCGACCGAAGGCGGACTGCCGGACAGCGTCTCTCCGTCCGTCGACGAGAAGTCCTCGGTCGTGAGCGGCGACGAGAGCGCCTCCTCCACCGTTCCACCACCCGCCGGAGGCGCCAACCGGCCCGAGCCCGTGCCGGCAGCGGCGGCAGCGAGCGCCATGACCGGCGTCGGGCTGTACATGAGCAGCACCACCCGCAGGTAGAAGAAGGCGGCGATGACGGCCGAGACCATGGCGATGACGGCCAGCACGCTGGAGCCGGCGCCGACGGCGGCCGACACCACCTCGAGCTTGGCCAGGAAGCCCGTGGTGAAGGGGATCCCCGCCTGGGCCAGCAGGAACACGGTCAGGCTCAGCGCCAGCCACGGAGCGCGGCTCGACAGGCCCCGGTAGCGCTCGAGGTCGTGGGAGCCGTCGCCGCGAGCCCCCACTACGGTGATGACGGCGAAGCTGCCGATCACCATGAAGGTGTAGGTGAACAGGTAGTAGAGCGCTGCTTCCACCCCGCGCGGCGTGGCCGCCTCAACGCCTAGGAGCACGAAGCCGGCGTGGTTGATGGAGGAGTAGGCGAGCATCCGCTTCACGTCGCGCTGGGCCAGCGCCACCGTCGCCCCGAACACCAGGGTGATCGCCGCGATCAGCCACACCGCCGGCTGCCAGTCGGTGCGCACCAGCCCGAGCGAAGAGACGAAGACGCGCAAGAAGGCGGCGAACCCGCCGGCCTTGGCCACCGCCGCCATGAAGCCGGTGATGGGCGTGGGTGAGCCCTGGTACACGTCGGGGGTCCACAGGTGGAACGGCACGGCGGCGATCTTGAAGAAGAAGCCCACGAGCAGCAGGGCGACACCGGCCAACAGCAGTCCCTCGTGCAACAGGACGTTGCGCGCCAGGTAATCGGTGATCTGCGGCAGGTCGGTGGTGCCGGTCGCTCCGTAGACCAGGGCGATGCCGTAGACGAACACGGCCGAGGAGAAGCTGCCGAGCACGAAGTATTTGAGCCCGGCCTCCCCCGACTCCCGCCGCCGGGCGTTGTAGGCGGCCAGCACGTACAGGGCGATGGACAGGATCTCCAGTCCCAGGAAGACCACGATCAGGTCGTTGGCCTCGCCCATGATGATCGCTCCCGAGCCGGACACGAGCATGAGGACCTGCATCTCGGTCCCCCCCATCCGCTCGCGCCGCAGCCAGCCGTCGGCCACCATGGCGGACAGGCCCACGGCGATGGTGACGAGCACCGAGACCAGCACGCTGAAGCCGTCTTGGACGATCGCCCCGTCGATGGCCACGTGCGGGCCGGAGCTGCTCACGTCGAACCACTGGACGAGCGACGCGCACATGGCCCCCAGGGCCACGAGCACGGTGAAGGTGGTGAC
>DATHCF010000419.1:0-8429 GCA_035319705.1 Acidimicrobiales bacterium
GACGGCGACCACCAGGGTGGTGACCAGTAGCCCGTAGTCCAGCCGAAATGCCAGGAGCCGGCCCTGGGATCGTCGGGTTGCGAGAAGGTTGCTCACCAGGCGCTCCGGCGGCACAGAATACCGGGCATGCTCGGGGCCGCCCCGTCGCCCACCACGGATGTGCAGGGATGGCTCTACCAGCTACTGCGCTGGGCCGGAGTCGGCCAGTCCGCCGCTGCCCACGTGCAGCAGGTCCTGGTGAAGCCCATTTCGGTGGTGCTCGTGATCCTGGGAGCCCTGCTGTTCGGTTGGCTCGGCACCCGGGTCATCCGGCACTGGATCGCCGCCGCCGTGCGCAGGGCGGCGGCACGGGCCGATTCTGCCCGGGCCGAGCGGCGCGCCGTCACGCTCACGGCCATGGCCGCCAACATCTGGCGCGTCGTCGTGGGAGTGGTCGCCTTCTTCGTGGCCCTCGGGGCCGCCGGGCTCGACCTCACCCCGCTGTTGGCCGGCGCCACCATCATCGGGGCGACCATCGGCTTCGGCGCCCAGAGTATCGTCAAGGACTTCCTGTCCGGGTTCCTGCTCACCGTGGAAGGGCAATTCGACATCGGCGACACCATCTGTGTGGGGACGACCACCGGCGTGGTCGAGGACCTGACCCTGCGGGTGACGCGGTTGCGCGCTGCGGACGGTGTGGTGTGGTACCTGCCGAACGGCGACATCCGCTTGCTCGGCAACACCGTGCGCGGCTGGGGCCGCGCCGCCGTCGACGTCCCCGCGCCCCCGGCAGTGGGGGTCGACCGGCTGTTGGCCGCAGTACAGGACGCCGCCCAGGACGTGCACGCCGACCCGCACCTCTCCGGCGCCTTTCTGGAGGCGCCGGTCGTATGGGGTCTCGTCGACGTGGCGGTGGACAGCATCACGGCGCGCGTCACCGCCCGTACCACCTTCGGCCAACGCGAGGCCGTGGAACGCGCCATCAGAGAGGCCGTGGTCCGCCGGCTCCAGCCGCTCGAGCTCGGTGGCCAGGGTGCGGCTTCCGGATAGCCGGAACTCGCCGACATCCGAGCGGCCCGTGACCGAACACGCCTCCCGTCTGCTCGCCGCCGGCCGCGACGCCGACATCTACGAGGATGGACCGGGATTGGTGGTCCGGCGCAGCCGCCAGGGGCGATCGCTCGCCTACGAAGCCATGGTGATGGACCACGTGCGCCGCGCCGGCTACCCCGCGCCGTTCGTCCACGAGCTGCGCGCCGGCGACACCGAACTGGTCATGCAGCGTCTCGAGGGCCCGTCCATGGCGGAGCTGGCGTTCAGCCGTCCGTGGTCGATTCCCTCCTTGGCCCGGACGCTGGCCGGCCTGCACGGGCGGTTGGGCGCCATCGCCGCGCCTGCGGGTCTGCGCCGGCTGCCCGACGGCGGCGCCACCGTGGTGCACCTGGACCTGCACCCGCTGAACGTGGTGATGACGGCGCAGGGACCGTATGTGATCGACTGGACCAACGCCGCCGCTGGGCGCCCCGAGACCGACGTGGCCTCGACGTGGGTGATCGTGCGCAGCTCGGAGATACCCGGCGGCCGGCTCCAAGCGGCAGTGGGACGGGCGGGACGACAGGCGTTCCTGCGGCCCTTTTTGCGCAGCACCGGGCTCCGCCACGAAGCCGCAGCCATGCTCCCGTCGGTCATCGCCACCCGCCTGGCCGACCGCAATCTCACCGGCGCCGAGCGCAGGTTCCTGCGCCGGTGGTCCGAGGCCCTGGTGGGCTGATCAGCCGGCGGCGCCCTCGGCGGCGCCCTCGGCGGCGCCCTCGGCCGCCGCCCACATGGCCCGCACCGGAGCCGTCTGCCCGGTCCACTGCTCGACGGCCAGCGCCGCCTGGTGGACGAGCATGCCCAGCCCGTTGGCCACCGCCGCGCCGCAAGCGACCGCGGCGCGCAGCAGTGCCGTGCGTGCCGGGTGGTAGACGAGGTCCACCACCACCTGGCCCGACCGCAGACGCCCGGGCTCGACGAGCGGGTGGAGGGCGTCCGGGTCATCGAGGCCCACGGAGCTGGCCTGGACCACGAGGTCGGCTCGGGCGAGGTCGGCCGGCTCCCCCACCCGGCCAGCCACTCCGGCCAGCGAGGCGGCGACCTCGGCTCGCCCCCGGTCGCGGTTCAGCACCACCACCTCGCCGGCCCCGGCGTCGGCCAGGGCCAGCACCACGGCCCGCGCTGCGCCCCCGGCCCCGATCACCATCGCCGCACGGCCCGAGGGCTCGAAGCCGGTGCCCCGGCGAAGAGCAGCCAGGAAGCCGGGACCGTCGGTCGAGTCCCCCACCGTGCGTCCGCCCTCGAAGGTCACGCAGTTGACCGACCCCAGACGCCTGGCCAGCGGGCTCAGCTCGTCGACCGCAGCGGCCACCGCCTCCTTGTGGGGCGTGGTCACCGACAGGCCGCGCAGCTGCAGAGCGCGCCCACCGGACAGCGCAGCCGGCGCCTGCCCCGGGCGCACCTCGAAGGCCACCGACACCCAATCGAGCCCGAGGGCGTCGAAGGCGGTGTTGTGCAGCAGCGGCGACAGCGAATGGCGCACCGGGTCCCCCATCACGCCCACCACGGTGGAGACCGCCGACGGCCAGCGCGGTGAGCACCGCACGCCACGATCGGGTGCGGCGCGACGCTGCGTCGAGTCACCGCCGCTCATGGCTCACGGTAGCCCGCGGCTCTTGGCCAGCTGCTCGTTGGCCTCCTGGCCGGCCAGGGTGTCGGAGAAGGCTTCGGTGCCGTTGGCGGAGACGAGGACGAAGTAGAGCCAGTCGCCGGCCGCCGGATCGAGCGCCGCTGCCAGTGAGGCGCTGGAGGGAAAGCAGATCGGTGTGGGGGTGAGCCCGTTGTTGAGGTAGGTGTTGTACGGCGTGTGCAACGACCGGTCGGCGGAGGTGACCGGCCCGCCGTCGCGGTGCTCGGCGTACAGCACGGTGGAATCCATCTGCAGCCGCATGTCCATGGCCAGGCGGTTGTAGATCACCCGGGACACCTTGGCCAGGTTCTCCGGGTAGACGCCCTCTTTCTGCACGATGGAGGCGATGGTCACCGCCTGGTAGGGCGTCACGCCGAGGGCGGCGGCCTTGGTCGTGAGGTCGGCCTGCGCCGCCTCGGTGTCGAAGCGGTCCACCATGTCGCCGAGCAGGGACACGGCGGACTGGTGGCGGCCCACCACGTAGTCGCCGGTGCCGAGCAGCCCGTCGAGGTTGTCCGAGCCGGCCGGTTGGTAGGGCGAGGTGACGGCGCCGCTCGTCACGGCCGCCATGAGCGCCGAGCCGTCGTGGCCGGGGAGATCCGACAGCCGGTCGGCCGTCTCCCACACGGTGAAACCGGCCGGCACCTCGAGCACGTCGGGACCGGCGCTGAGCGCGGCGTGCACGGATCCCAGCGACTCGTGGCGGCGCAGGGCGTACCCACCGATCCCGATCACCGGCGTCCCATGGAAGAAGTCGTAGATGCGCATGGCCAGCCCGCTGCCGACCACGTGCTGGCGCACCAGCTGGGCCGAGACGGTGCCGGCCGAGGCCCCCGACTGCACCTCGACGACGACACCGGCGCCGGGCGGCCCGGCGTGCACCTGCTGCTCGTACCAGACCACCCCCCACGCCACCAGGCCCGCGCACAGGACCGCCAGCGTCCCGGCGGCCACGAGCAGCCGGCGGCGCCACGGCCGTGGCGGGGACAGCGCCGCGGACGGCGGTTCCGTCGGCGTCGGCCCCGTCGTCGGCGCTGAGGTGTCACTCACCGGGCGTCCAGCCAGGCCTGCAGCATGACGGCAGCAGCCGACCGGTCGACCACGGCGCGCCGGTGCCGTCCGCGTCGCCCCGCCGCTTCGAGCTCCCGCTCGGCGCTCACGGTGGTGAGACGTTCGTCGAAGGTCTCGACCTCGACGGCGCGGCCCCGAAGCAGCTCCCGCAGCGCGGCGGCTTCGGCCTCCGCGGCGCGCGCGGCGGGCCCGCGCCCGCCGTCGAGACGCAGCGGCAGGCCGATGACCACGCGTTCGGCCCCCGTGTCGTCGACCAGCGACAGCACCGCCTGTCGGTCACGATCGGCGTCGCCCGTGCGCTCCAGTGTCGAGTGGGGGACGGCCAGCGTCCCGGCGCTGTCGGTGACGGCCACCCCCACCCGCCGTTCGCCGAGGTCCAGACCGATCACCCGCACGGTCTGCTCCTCCGTGCGGCGGCCGGCCGGCTGTGCTCAGTCACCCAGCTGCCGGCGGGCGTGGTCCAGCACGTCGGCCAGCTTCGAGACGTCGCGGCCACCGGCCACCGCCAGCTCCGGCGTGCCCCCTCCGCCGCCACCCACCAGGGCGGCCAACTGCCGCACGGTGGAGACGGCGTCCACCGATCCGTCGGTGGCCACGGCCACCGACGCCTTGCTCCCGTCGGGCGAGCCGGCCAGCACCACCAACGGCGGGCCGAGGCGACGGACGGCCTGGGCCAGCTCGCGCAGCTGGTCGGGGCTGAGCCCGTCACGGCGCGCCACCACCAGCGGCCCGGCCCCGTCGGCCAGGGCGGCTGCGTCCTGCTCGAGGCGCTGTCCCTGCAGCCGCTGGATCTCCTTGTCGGCCTGGCGCTGGCGGTCGAGCAGGCGCTGCAGGGCGCCGAGCACCTCATTCGGCCCCACCCGCAGCAGCCGCGCCGCCTCGTCCACCGTGCGTTGGCGGTCCTCGAGGAGGGCGAGCGCCCCGGTGCCGGTGACCGCCTCGATGCGCCGGGTGTTGGCGCCGATCGAGCCCTCCGACACCACGCTCAAGGGCCCGATCATGCCGAGGGCGGCCACGTGCGTACCGCCGCACAGCTCGGTGGAGTGCGGACCGGCGCGCACCACGCGCACCCGCTCGCCGTACTTGTCGCCGAAGTTGGCCAGCGCGCCCATGGCCTTGGCCGCGTCGATGGTGGTCTCGGTCACCTCCACCGGGGCGTCGCTCACCACGTCGCCGTTGATCAGCTCGAGCACGTCTCGCAGCTCCTCGGGACGCAGCGCCGAATGGTGGGAGAAGTCGAAGTGCAGCCGCTCGGGAGCCACCAGCGATCCCTGCTGGCGCACGTGGTCGCCCAGCACTTGGCGCAGCGCGCCCTGCAGCAGATGCGTGCCGGTGTGGTTCCGGCGGATTTCCTCGCGACGCCCGGCGTCGATGACGGCCAGGGCATCCTGGCCGGCGAAGATCTCGCCACCGTCGGCCAGCCGGGCCCGGTGCACGATCAACCCGGGCAGCACCGCCTGGGTGTCGGTGACGCGGGCTCGTCCCGTGTCGGTGGTGATCACGCCGGTGTCGCCCACCTGCCCGCCGCCCTCGGCGTAGAAGGGCGTGCGGTCGAGCACGATCTCGACCTGGTCCGGGCCGGCCCCTGCCAGCACGGCCACCACAGAGGCCGGCTCCTCGTAGTGCTCGTAGCCGGTGAAGGTGCTGGGACCCGCCTGCTCGAGCAGCTGGCGGTAGACGGTCTCCTCTCCGACCACGGCCCGCCGTGCCCTGGCGTCGGCCTGGGCGCGGCGGCGCTGCTCGGCCATGGCCTTCTCGAAGCCCTCGGCATCCACTTCTGCGCCCGCCTCGGCCGCCATCTCCATGGTCAGCTCAATGGGAAACCCGTGGGTGTCGTGCAGCCGGAAGGCCACCTCGCCCGGGATCGTGCCGACACCCCGGCGCAGTTCCTCTTCGAGCAGCGACGAGCCGGACTCGAGCGTGCGGCGGAAGGTCGCCTCCTCGCGCTCGACGGTGGCCTGCACGGAGCCGAGGGATCGGACGAGCTCCGGGTAGGCCTGCCCCAAGGTGCCGGCCACGCTGGCCACCAGGCGGGGCGTCACCGGTTCGACCATCCCGAGCTGAAAGGCGCGGCGCACGGCGCGCCGGATCACCCGTCGCAGCACGTAGCCCCGCCCTTCGTTGGAGGGCAACACGCCGTCGGAGATGAGCATGGCCATGGCCCGGGCGTGGTCGGCCAGGATCCGAAGCGCCACGTCGCTGTGGGGATCGGCCCCGTACGCGACGCCCGTCGCCTCCTCGGCTTCGGCCAGCACCGGCCTGACCAGGTCGGTCTCGTACAGCGAGGCGACGCCCTGGACGAGCGGGAGCACCCGCTCCAACCCGGCGCCGGTGTCGATGCCCTTGGCGGGCAGCTCGGCCAGATCGCCGTCCGCCGACCGGTCGTACTGCATGAAGACCAACGTGTAGAACTCGACGAAGCGCTCTTCGCCTCCATGCGCGGGCCCACCCGCTGCCCCGTAGCGCTCGCCGCGGTCGAAGAAGATCTCCGAGCACGGCCCACACGGGCCGGTGTCGCCCATGCGCCAGAAGTTCTCCTCACCCATCCGCTGGACCCGCTCGGCGGGGAAGCCCACGGCGTCGAGCCAGATGCGCTCGGCCTCGTCGTCGCTCTCGTGCACCGTGACCCACAGCCGCTCCGGGTCGATCCCGAGCGTCTCGGTCACAAGCTGCCAGGCGTAGGGAACGGCCAGGTCCTTGAAGTAGTCGCCGAAGCTGAAGTTGCCCAGCATCTCGAAGAAGGTGCAGTGCCGCTCGTCCGATCCCACCACTTCGATGTCCACCGTGCGGATGCACTTCTGCACCGAGGTGGCCCGCGGCCAGGGAGCGGGTTCGTCACCCAGGAAATAGGGCTTGAACTGCACCATGCCGGCGATGTTGAACAGGATGGTCGGGTCGTTCGGCACCAGGCTGGCCGAGGCCACCACGTGATGGCCGCGATCTGCGTAGAAGCCGGTGAACGCGGAGCGCAGCTCCTGGGCACGCATAGGTACGGGATCCTACGGGTGGGGCTCGAAGCTCCGGCGCAGCTCCTCGCGGCGCCGGCGCGCCTCGTCGCGCCCGGCGTCGAGGGCGGTCGACAGGCGCCGGCCCAGGCGTCTCGAGGCCCGGCCGGCCAGGCGCGACAGCTCGGCGGGGAGCTCGCCGGACTCGGCGCGCGCCGAGAGCTCGTCCAGGCGCCGACGCGACCACACGGTGGCCGTGACGCCGGCCACCGCCCCGAGCCCCGCCCAGAAGCCGCGTCGGATCACGACGAGCGTCGCTCGGCGACCTTTCGCCGGCGCCGGTGGCGACGGACCGCAGCCCGCCGTGGACCCCCGGCCCTGCCCGCGCCCTCCCCGGAAGCCGCCGGCTCGGCGGCCACGGCGGCCGGGCGCCCGAAGAGGCGGCGCAGCCCGCCGGTGAGCCCGGAGGCGAAGGCCATGACGCCGACCACCGGGTTGGAGAACGCCCGGTAGGCGAGCCGGGAGGCCGACTCGACGGTGGCGGTGACCGCCTCGGCCGACCCGAGGACGTCGCCCACCCGTTCCATCTCGGTGGCGGCCTGGTCCACCACCACCCGGGCCTGGTGCACGAGCGGTACGGCGTCGCCGCGCAGCTGTTCGACCAGCCGGCGCAGCTCCCGGACTCGGCGGGCCAGCAGGCCGGCGACGGCCAGCGCCACCAGGGCGGCGAGGGCCGCCAGGCCGGCGGCCACGGCGGCGGCGGTGTCGGCGGACATGGCCGGGACATCCTAGGAGTTACGAGCCGGGCTCCCGGCGGCGCCGGAGCCGCTCGCTCAGCTCGGCCTCGGCGCCGTGCTCGCTGGGCTCGTAATAGCGGTGCCCGGCCGCCTCCGGCGGGCGGTAGTCCTGCTCGACGAAGCCCCGGGGGTCGTCGTGCGGATAGCGGTAGCCCTGGCCGTGGCCGAGGCGCGCCGCCCCCGGGTAGCTGCGGTCGCGCAGGTGCATCGGTACCTCGGCCCGTCCGGCCCGCTGCACGTCCTCGTTGGCCCGCCCGAGCGCCACGGTCACCCGGTTCGACTTGGGCGCGCTGGCCAGGTACACCACCGCCTCGGCCAGGTTGAGCTGCGCCTCGGGCATCCCCACGAACTCCACCGCCCGGGCTGCGGCGTCGGCCACCACCAGAGCCATGGGATCGGCCAGCCCCACGTCCTCCGAGGCGAGGATGACGAGACGGCGGGCGACGAAGCGCGGGTCCTCGCCACCGGCCAGCATGCGCGCCAGCCAGTACAGCCCGGCGTCGGGGTCCGATCCGCGCACCGACTTGATGAGGGCGCTCACCTGGTCGTAGTGGGCGTCGTCGCCCTGGTGCACGAGGCGTCCGGCTCGGGCCCCTTCGACATGTCCCAGCTCCACCTTGCCGCCCGCCGCCAGCGCCAGGGCGATCTCGAGGGTGCCGAGCGCGGCACGGGCGTCGCCGTCGGCCACCGACACCAGTCGCCGGCGGGCCTCGTCGGTCATCTGCGCGTGCTCGGCGGACAACGCCCGGGCGATCACCTCGTCCACCTCGGCGTCGGAGAGCGGTTCCAGGCGCCAGAGCGTGGACCGGCTGAGCAGCGGGGCGTTCACCGAGAAGAAGGGGTTCTCCGTGGTGGCGCCCACGAAGACCACGAGGCCGTGCTCCACCGCCGGCAACAGGGCGTCCTGCTGGG
>DATHCF010000420.1:0-5379 GCA_035319705.1 Acidimicrobiales bacterium
TGGGCGGCGAGCGCCACCACCCGGAACCGCTCGGGCTCCGACGCCACCACGTCGAGGGCCTGGGTGCCGATGGAACCGGTCGAGCCGACGAGGCTCACCTCGATGGGCCTGTCGACCTCCGTCACCGGCGCCTCATCTCGTTCAACCGAGGTGCAGGACCCGCACCAGGAAGTAGGTGGCGGGAAGGACGAACAGCAGCGCGTCCATCCGGTCCAGTACCCCACCGTGGCCCGGGATGATCGATCCCATGTCCTTGATGCCGAGGTCACGCTTGACTAGCGACTCGCACAGATCCCCCAGGGGTGCGACGACCGCCGCCACCGCACCGAGGATGGCGGCTTTGCCCGGGGTCCACGGGTGCATGTGGCCGGTGATGAAGGCCGAGGCCAGCACGGCCAGCACGGCGCCTCCCGCCCAGCCCTCCCAGGTCTTGTTGGGGCTCACGTGCGGGGCCAGCTGGTGGCGTCCCAGCCAGGACCCCACCGCCAGTGCGCCGACGTCGGCGGCCACCGTGGCCACCACGGCACCAAATGCGAAGGCCACGCCGTGGCGGTGGGGGAAGAGCGAGGGCGCCAGGAGAAGCGCGGCGAACGAACCCAGGACCCCCACCCAGGCGAAGCCGAAAAGGGTCGAGGAGATGCCGGCCACCGGCGAACCGCCATCGGCGCCGATGAGGTACCAGATCATGGTGGTGGCGACCACCAGCGCGCCGACGAGCGGCAAGGCGGCCACGCCTTTGTCGTAGGTGGCGATCATGAGCCCTGCCGTGGCCACCAGGCCGACCAGGGTTGCCGGCCGGAGACCGGCACGCCGGAACGCCGCGTACGTCTCGGCTGCCGCCAGGGTGACGGCCACCGCGGCCAGCACCTCGGTGGCCAGGGAGCCGGCGGCGAAGCAGCCGAGGACGATGCCGACGGCGATCAGCCCACTCGCCACCGCCACGGGCACGTCGCGCCCCCCACCGGACGTCTCTGCCGGCGGGCGACGGGGCCGTCGCCTGGGTCGTTCCGGCGCATGCAGGCGCGCCGAGCGCGCGGCGGGGGCGGCTTCTGCAGAGCTGTCGACAGTGAGGGTGGGTGAAGCGGTTCCCGGAGCATCGAGACCGTTGGTCTCGACGTGCTCGATCACCACGGCGCGGGTGACCGAAGCGCCCGGCGCGGCCTGCGACCCGGGATCGGCCATCGTCGGCACGGTGGACGCCGAAGCCGCCGGCGAAGAGCTGCGCTCGTCGTCCCACCGCGAAGAGCCGGCAGCCGCCGCGCCCCTCGCCCCGACGGGGTCCGGCTGCTCCATCTCGTCCTCGCGCCTGCCTTGAGACGGCTTTTCGAACAGCCGGTGATCGTCGCCGAACCGGCCGCTGTGCGCGCCGAAGTCGTCACCCCGTTCGGACAGGAACGCCCCCGATCGCTTGGCCCAGAACCCGCCGGCGGCTTCGTGGCCGACTTCCATCTCGCCCGTGTCGGCGAACTGCTCGTCCTCGCGCACCTGCTCCTCCACCGATGCGGTGACCACCTCCTCGCCGCCAGGAGGGGTGAGATCGTCGAACTCCCATGGACGGCTCTCCTCGGCCACGGACTCGCTCAGGGCCCCGACCCTGGTCTCCTCGTCGGCCAGCATGGCCGGCTCGAACCCGCCGGTGTCCTCCCACTCGTGCTCGTGCTCGCGCCATACCGGGCCACTGTCGGCGAAAGCCGCCCATGCGGGGTCGCCGTCTTCGTCGGATCGGCTGTCGATGATGGCCGGCACCTGGCCGGTGGCCGGCTCGCTCCAGTGCGGCATCTCCGGCGGGACGGCGGCCAGCTCCTCGCCGTCGGGAGGCAGCGACGGGGGCGGTGGCGCAGGCGGCGGGCTGTAGTGGACGAAACCGAGGTACTGGTTCTCACGGCCGGCGGCGTCCTCGGCATCCGGTTCCCCCGACGCCTGTGTGTGCCCGGGTGACTCACCGGTGAGCACGCCGGCCGTCTCGGCGCCGACGATGCGCACGCGCTCGGTCGACCAGTCCACGCCGGCCAGCGGCTCCTGTCGCCCCTCTTCGTCCTGGTCGTCCATTTCTTCGTCTTGCGGACCGTCGTCTTGCCGGTCTTCGTCCTGCTGGTCCACGTACCCCTCCCCATCGGCCGCCGGGCGGCCACACCTCCAACCCTGCCGGGTCCCCCTCTCAGATCTCGAGCAGCTCTTGCTCCTTGTGCGCGAGCAGCTTGTCGACGGCCGCCACCATCTCGTGGGTGAGCTTCTCCAGCTCGCGCTCGGACCGCTCGAGCCCGTCGGAGGACAGGTCCCCCTCGTGTTCGAGGCCCTCGAGCTCGTGGCGCGCGGCGCGGCGCAGGTTCCGGATCGCCACTCGCCCCTCCTCCGCCTTGTGGCGCACCACCTTCACCAATTCCTTTCGCCGCTCCTCGGTCAGCGGCGGGAAGGCCAGTCGGATCACCGCCCCGTCGTTGGACGGGGTGATGCCCAGATCGGAGGACTGCACCGCCTTCTCGATGGAGCCGAGCGTCGACTTGTCATAGGGGGAGATCACGAGCAGACGCGCTTCGGGGACGCTCAACCCGGCGATCTGCCGCAGCTCCATCTCCGATCCGTAGACGTCCACCTTCAGGTGCTCCACCAGGGCGGAGGTGGCGCGGCCCGAGCGGACCCCGGAGAACTCGGCCTGGGTGTGGGCGACGGCCTTCTCCATGCGGTCGCGGGTGTCGGCCAGGACCACCCCGGACAGGTCGTCGTCGGTCACCTGATCAGCGTACCGATCTCTTCGCCGGCCAGGGCGCGACGCAGGTTGCCCGGCCGCATGAGGTCGAACACCAGCACGGGGAGCCCGTTGTCCTTGCAGAAGGTGATGGCGGTCATGTCCATGACCCGCAGGTCTTTGTTGATCACGTCCATGAACGTCAACGCCTCGAAACGCACCGCGCTGGGGTCCACTTTCGGATCGGCGCTGTAGACGCCGTCCACGCCGGAGTGCGTGCCCTTCAGCAGCGATTCGGCCTCGATCTCGGCAGCCCGCAGGGCGGCTGACGTGTCAGTGGTGAAGTACGGGTTGCCCATGCCCGCCGCGAATATCACCACACGCCCCTTCTCCAGGTGGCGGATGGCGCGGCGGCGGATGTAGGGCTCGGCCACCTCGGCCATGTGCACGGCGGTGAGCACGCGGGTGGGCTGGCCCAGACGCTCCACGGCGTCCTGCAGGGCCAGAGCGTTGATGACCGTGGCCAGCATGCCCATGGTGTCGGAGGTGGTGCGGTCGAGCCCCTTCCCCTCGCCGGTGGTGCCCCGCCAGATGTTGCCCCCGCCCACCATGATGGCCAGCTCGAGGTCGAGCTCGGAGCGGACGTCGGCGATCTCCCCGGCGAAGCGCTCGACCACCTCGGCATCGATGGTCTCCTCGGAGGAGGCAGAAGCAAGGGCCTCACCCGACATCTTGAGGACGATGCGCCGGCGCTTGGCTCCGTCGCCTGCGGCGTCGCCTGCGACTCGGGCGTCGGCCGTCAGCACAGCCGGCCTCAGCTGCCCACCACGACCTGGGCGAAGCGGACGACCTCCGCCCCGCCGAGCACGTCACTGATGGTGCGCTTCTCGTCGCGGGCATACGGCTGCTCGAGCAGCACCCGGTCCTTGTACCACCCGTTCATCCGGCCCTCGACCACCTTGGCCATGGCCGCCTCGGGCTTCCCCTCCTTGCGGGCGATGGCCTCCACCGTGGCCCGCTCCCCGGCCACTTCCTCGGCGGGCACGTCCTCACGCCGCAGGTAGGCGGGGCGGGCGAAGGCGATGTGCACGGCGATGTCGTGGGCCAGCTCGCCGCTGCCGCCGCGCAGCTCCACCAGCACGGCGTTCACCCCCCGCCCGGACTGGACGTGCAGGTACGTGCCCACCTCGGTGCCCGGCTCGAGCACGAAGCGGATCACCTGGCCGACCGAGATGTTCTCCCTCAGGCCGACGCGCAGGTTGTCGATGGCGTCGCTGCGCTCGGCCACCGCCTCCTCGCCCTTGGCCGCCACCAGCGCCGCCAGCTCGTCGACCAGGGAGACGAAGTCGTCGTTCTTGGCCACGAAGTCGGTCTCGCACCGCAGCTCGACGATGGCGGCGGCTCCCCCTTCGGTGGCGAGCGCCACCGCTCCCTGCGAGGCCTGGCGATCCGAGCGCTTGGCCGCCCCGGCCAGGCCCTGTTCTCGCAGCCAGCGCTTGGCCGCCTCCTGGTCCCCTCCGGTCTCCTCCAGGGCGCGCTTGCTGTCCATCATCCCGGCGCCGGTGGCCTGGCGCAGGGCCTGGACGTCCTTGGCGGTGAAGGCGGGCATGGATCAATTCTCCTCGTCGGTCGTGTCGGGGGTGGGCGATCCGGCGACGGCAGAAGCAGCAGGAGCCGATTCGCCGCCGGAGGCTTCGGCGGCAGCTGCCGGAGTGGCGGCCGCGGGTGCAGGGGCGGAGGCGGGTGCAGCGGCAGCGGCGTGCTCCGGCGCTCCGTCGGGAGCGGGAGCGGGAGCGGGTGTAGCGGCCGGCGGGGACGGGGCGGGGCTGCGACGCGTGGCTGACGAAGCGGCAGGCGGGGGCGGGACGGGCCGGTTGTCGGCGATCCAGCGGCCTTCCATCACCGCCTCGGCGATCACCTTGCACATGAGGGTGCCCGAACGGATGGCGTCGTCGTTGCCGGGGATGACATAGGTGATGACGTCGGGGTCGCAGTTGGTGTCGACCACGGCCACGATCGGCATGGCGAGCTTGTTGGCCTCGGTGACGGCGATGTGCTCCTTCTTCGTGTCGATGACGAAGATGGCATCGGGCAGCTTCTCGAGGTGGCTGATCCCACCGAGGTTGCGCCGGAGCTTCTCGAGCTCGCGCCGGTGCCGCAGGCCCTCCTTCTTCGGCATGGCGTCGAAGTCACCGGCCCGCTCCATGGTTTCGTACTCACGCAGCTTGCCCACCCGCGAAGAGATGGTGGTGAAGTTGGTGAGCATCCCGCCGAGCCAGCGTTCGTTGACATAGGGCATGCCGCAGGCTCTGGCGAAGGTGGCGACCGGTCCCTGGGTCTGCTTCTTGGTGCCCACGAACAGCACGGTCCCACCCCGGGCCACCAGGTCCCGCACGTACTGGTAGGCGGACTCGAGACCCTTGAGGGTCTCTTCGAGGTTGATGATGTAGATCCCGTTGCGCTCGCCAAGGATGTAGCGGCGCATCTTGGGGTTCCACCGGCGCGTCTGGTGGCCGAAGTGCATCCCGGCCTCCAGCAGCTGCCGCGTGGTGACGACGGCCATGGTCATTCCTCCCATCGGTTGTGCTTCCCCGGCGCTGCGCCTCTTCGAGGCGACCGTGGACGCGCCCGGGTGCTTCGTTGCTCGTCTTGCCACCCGCCGGACGGCGGGCCACCAGATGGTACCGGACGCC
>DATHCF010000421.1:0-18641 GCA_035319705.1 Acidimicrobiales bacterium
TCAATCAGATAGCACGGCCGCTCCGGTGCTGACTGGGGGCCACGGCACCGAGCTCACCGACGACCTTGCAGGCAAGCCCTACGAGAGCCTCGAGCGCGACGAACTTGACGACCTCGTGGCCACGCTCGAACCGCTCGCCAAGCTGCTACTCGCTGCCCAGGACTGGTAGACGTCTAGAGAGATCTCGCCCGCGAAGGATGGACGTGCGTAAGCACCAGAGCGATCGAGACCAGTCCTCGTTCGACCGTCATCTCGGCCAGCACGCCCCTGGCGTCCATACCGCGCGGACTCGTCGATGTCCGCCTGCATTGGCTGCGAGAATTCCAAGCCGGCGAGCCGCCCCGATCTTGAACGAATGTGTTCTCAGGAGCCGAGATATTCGGACTCCAACACTAAGTCGGGGATCAGTGTCTGATACTCGACGTGTGTCTTGTGTTCCACCGTCCTCCATGTACTTCCCTCCTGCTCCCGCATGTACGCGCGGTATGCCGGAGCCCCCGGCACCCTTACATTGTCAGCTACAGCGACAGATCCCTTGTGCAGCCACCTTCGATCCAGTATGAGTTTGAGGTCCGGTAGATAGGCGGCTTTGTCGTGGTCTATGAAGAGGAGGTCGAGCGCACCTGGCCTGAAGCCGCACGCGGATTCAAGCATGTCGAGCGTCGCGCCACCGTCTCCGATGGAACCGATCACCGCTGTGATGCGGTCGGTCACACCGGCGTGTTCCCAGATGCGCCGAGCAACGGCTGCGTTCGCTTCGGCGAACTCCACGGAGTACAACTGTGCACCTTGTGGCATCATCCGGGCCATCCGGAGGGCGCTATAACCGCAGTAGGCGCCCAGCTCGAGCAGGAGCCCCGGCTGCACCCGTCGCACGGCGGCGTCGAGGATCTGCCCCTTCTCGTCGCCCACGTTCATCATGACGCTGCGCTGGTAGCAGAACTCGTCCACCACCCGGATGGTGTCCTCGAGGTCGCCGGCGTCGGCATTGCTCGTCACATAGGCCGCCAGTGCCTCTTCTCTGCCATCACCGACTTGCCAATGTTTCATGAGGTGTCGGCCTCCGAGCGCCATCCGCCACGCCGACCAGCGCAAGAAAGGGAGCCTCCGTCCTCCAATCTCGGACAGCTTGGTCACCTGTCACCTCCTACCGCGTCTGTTTCGGCAAGAGCGTAGGCTGATCAGTGGGCCTGCCGCCGCTTCGAGACCTCGGCCACATCCGGGATTCGGGAGTTCGACAACGACGAGCTGCACCGGTCGTGCAGCACTCCTGATCTCTTGTTCGCCCCAAGATTCTCCGCCGCTGTCAGATGACGCGGGAATTCGCTGAGGGCGGCGAACATGTCCAGATTGCCCTCGATCAGAACCTTTCCACGACCCCGACGACGCAAGCGTCGTTGCTAAAGCACGAGCGATGGGACATAGTTCGCCGGGCGTTCTCATCGTCTTCACGGTGGTGTAACCGTCGATTGGTACAGTCCGCTATCAAGGCGGCGGGTAGAGCGGAGGACAGGATGATCTTGGAGAGAAGACGAGTCAACAGCCACGGGGATCTCGTCGAAGACAGCTACCGGCCCGGGGAGCTCAGGCGCCTCCAAGGACTCGGTACCCAGATGCGAATCGACGCGGGCACCGAGCTGATGCGATCAGGTGAACGCGGGCGCGAGGCCATGCTGGTACTGGTGGGAACGGCCGCATGCCTGGTGGGCGGCAGAGAGGTGGGCACGATTGGACCTGGCGACTTCGTGGGGGAGATCGCGCTCCTTGACGCTGGGCCCCGGACTGCCACCGTCATCGCCGAGACGAACATGGACCTGCTCGTCTTCGACCGCGGCGAATTCGACACCCTGGTGGAAGTGTCTCCAACGCTTGCTCGGCGGATGCTCGTCGCTTTCGCGGGGCGGCTGCGGAGGGCCAACGAGGCAGCCGAGCCACGGCTCCGCCTGGTGCCAGCTCTCGAACCCGCTCCATAATCGGGGAGTACTCGAAGGTTCCACCTCTTGGGTCGATCGCTCGGTGATGGTGTTCTGCGATCTCGGACCCAACGGCGATTAGGACCTGTACCTCAGGAGGTGACGGGGCCACTCGGACTGGGAGCGCTGCCCGGCTCCTGAGAGGGCATCGACTGGTCGGAGGAGATGGGATAGGCGGGCGGATTGCCCGCCACCCCGATCTCGTCGGCCTCGGAGTCGACGGGACAGTCCTCGGCGACGGCGTCGGCGGTTTGGGTGACGATCGGCGTGGTGGCCACGATGCCGGCGTCGGCCACCAGCGTTTGTAGCGACTGGGAGACGCCGCCCGTTCCGCCGGCGAAGTTGATGGCGGAGGTCAGATCCCCGGTCACCGAGCGCCGCCAGGCGCTCAAGTTGGGCACCGGCGTGCCGAAGCGGGCCTCGACGAAGCGCAGTAGTGAGGTGTGGTCGAAGGTTTCGTGGCTGACGTAGCCCCCGACGCTGAAAGGTGAAAGAACCAATGTGGGTACGCGGAAACCCAGTCCCACCGGGCCGAAGACAGTGCCCTCAGGACCGGACCAGCCACCGATGGTGGGGGCGGCGGTCAGGTACTCGCCGTTGTAGGCGTCGCCGCTCGGGATGTCCGACGCGGACAGGCACATGGGGCCCGGGGTGGGCGGCGGGATGTGGTCGAAGAAGCCCCCGTTCTCGTCGTAGGTGACGAAGAGAACGGTCTTCTCCCACACGGCAGGATTCGACAGCAAGGTGGCCAGCACCTGCTGGGTGACGGCCAGGTCCCCGAAGATGACAGGCGAGGGTGGGTGTTCGTCGATGACGCCCATGGACATGATCCAGGACACCTGGGGCAACGTGCCCGCTGCCACGTCGGCAGTGAAGTCCCCCGGGAAGGTGGGGACCACCCCGTTGGCGAACATCGGTGAGGACGGGTCCTGGAATTCCTTGAAATACAGGAACACGTTGTCCGACAGCTCGTCGGTGATCTGCGAGCCCGGCGGCTGGTACGCCTTCCAGCTGACTCCCGCCTCCTGGAGCACATCGGCCATGGTCTGCCACGTGAAGCTGGGCTGGCCGTCGAGCGACGGCGTGAGCGGAACGTACCCACCGGGATTGCTCGTGACCGGCCCTCCGCCCTGGCCCTGTGCGTCGATCGTGGCCGAAACCAGGAAGAGCCGGTTCGGTGTGGTGGGCCCCAGCACAGAATGGTGGTAGTTGTCGCACAGGGTGAAGGCGTCGGCCAGGTCGTAGTAGAAGCCGATATCCGACCTGGTGTAGTAGCCCATGGTGTGGGGTCCCACGGCCACGCCGTCCGAAGCGATGTGCGAGGACACGAACCCGTCGAGCGCCCCATCGTTCCAACTCTGGTGCTGGGGGATCCAGGCGTGGGTGGGATCGTCTACGCAGACAGCGTCGCCCTGGTCGTTCGATGTGTCCAGGTGGAAGGGGAGTAGATAGTGACCGGGATCGGCGGCGGAATCCCCTGGCGCCCAGCCGTACTGGTACCAGACGGGCTTGTCGTCATGGCCGGGCTGGACGAGCACATCGGGGTCGGAGAAGCCGGCCACGCCTCGATAGCAGCCGAAGAAGTGGTCGAAGGAGCGGTTCTCCTGCATGAGAACGACCACGTGTTCGATGTCGCTCATGGTGGCCGGCGCAGTGGTGGATGCGGCCAGGGCCGCTTCCACGAGACGCTGCTGACGGGCGCGCCTTGCGCCGTCGATGCGAATTGCCGCTCCCGCCACGCCGAGAGCCGTGCCCGCCTTGAGGAAGGACCTCCTCGAGATGTGCCGCCGCACGGGCCCGAGAATAGGGCATCCGAGCCGCCGGCGGGGCCGGCTTCGAGCCAACTTCCTGTGTCCTTTGCGCGACGGCAAGGTGGCGGGGGCTCCCCATGGGCGGCCGGTTCATCCTCGGCTGTGAGCTCAAACTGGTGGCGGGCTGGCGCCTTTTGGCACAGCCGAGCCGCGCTTGCAGCTATGCGATGTAGTGGCCGTTCCGCACGTCATCGACCCAGTTGGGATGGGTCGGCTTCCAGCCGAGTACCTGGCGCGTCTTGTCATTCGAGACCGGGTTGTCGAGACCGGCGAAGAAGGCCAGGAAACCGAGGTACTGGGGCGCCTCCTCCTCGCTGATGCTCTTTGTCTCGAGGCCGAGCTTGCTGGCGATCGTCTCGGCGATCAGCTTCCGAGTCATGCTCGGTCCCTCGACACCGTGGAAGCGCGAACCGGCGGGTGCCTGCTCGAGCGCAAGACCGTAGAGCACGCCGATGTCGTAGGTGTTGGCCGCCGGCCAACGGTTCGAACCATCACCGACGTATCCGGCGGCGCCGTTCGCGCGAGCGAGCTGGATCAGGGCGTGGGTGAAGCCGTGGTGATCGAGGTCCGAGTGGACCATCGGCGCCAGCCGGATCACCGATGAGCGGACACCCTGTCCAGCCAGCGCGACCACATAGTTCTCCGCGTCAACACGCAGCCCTCCGGGCAAGACGTCCTCCTCCGTGCCCGGCCGGTCCTTGATGCCGGCCATCGCCAGCATCAAGGTGCCGCCCGTGCTGACCAGCGGCTTGTTCGTGTCCTTCAGGGGTTCACCGAGTGCCTGTACGGCCTTCAAGTCGGCCTCGACGGCGCTCATGAAGTCGCCGCTCATCATGGCCTCGTGCTTGAAGGCGAGGTGAATCACGCCGTCGGCTTCGGTCGCCGCTCGGCGCAGGCCCTCGAGGTCGTCGAGGTCGCCGGGGCGGACATCGGCGCCGCGCTTGGCCACCGCTTCGGCGGCGGCGTCCGAACGCGCCAGTCCGACGACCTGGTGGCCGTTGTTCAACAGTTCCGGGATAACGGCGGCGGCGATGTGGCCAGAGGCGCCGGTAACGAAAACACGCATGTCAGAGCTCCAATCGAAGACGGATGTCACTGGGTGCCATTAGACTAACATGTCTATGTCACCAGGTGTCATGACGGGCTGAGCTGCGATGACGCGCTGGAAACCCGATGCCCAGGGCCGCCTGATGAAGGCAGCGATCGAGCTGTTCGCCGAGCGGGGCTATGACGCCACGACGGTCACGGAGATCGCCGAACGCGCAGGTCTGACCAAGCGCACCTTCTTCCGCTACTTCGCGGACAAGCGCGAGGTGCTCTTCAGCGGCGCCGAGCAGCTCGCTGAGGTCTGGCTCCGGGGGGTCGGCGACGCGCCGGCCGACGCAGAGCCACTGGCTATCGTGACCGCCGGCTTCGAGCCGCTCGCGGGGATTTTCGAGGAGCGGTTCGAGTTCGCCCGCCTGCGGGCCCAGATCATCGCGGCGAACCCCGAGCTCGTGGAGCGTGAACTGATCAAGCTGCAGGGCCTCGCCGGCGAGCTCGAGCGCGCGTTGCTCGCACGCGGCGTGTCGCTAAATGCCGCGATTCTGGCGGCTCAGACGGGCATGACCGTCTTCCACGTCGCCTTCGCTCGTTGGGTCGAGCAGGACGACCCCACATCCTTCGGGCGGCTGCTGGCGCAATCTCTGGAGGAGCTGCGGGAAGTTGTCGCGGCAATACCGCGGCCGGCCGTCTAGATCGACGCGCCGTTGCTCACGAAGCGGTAGCGGACGTCAGGGTCGACGACTAGGTCCCAGGCATCGCCGATCCCTGCTGCGCCCTGTTCAGTTCGTTTGCGCTCTCACTCGGATTGACGTCAGACAGGCGCTCGGGTATTCCGGTGCACCTGCGAGGCGGATATTCACCCGTAGGAGCTCCCGAGTCCCACCAGCGCTACGTTGTGCGAATGACGAGTCTTGGCCTCCAGTTTCCCAACTTCTCGGGTTTCGAACCGGGCGAGTTGTTCGGCCACATTGCCGGCCTGGCCACCGCAGCCGAGGACTCGGGCTTCGACTCGGTGTGGCTCATGGACCACTATCTGCAGCTGCCACCTCTCGGCGGGCCAGACCAGCCGATGCTGGAGGCCTACACACTTCTCGGGGCCTTGGCTGCCCGCACCCAGCGAGTGACGCTCGGGACCCTCGTCACCGGCGTGACCTATCGCAACCCTGGGCTGCTTGCCAAGATCGTCACGACCCTCGACATCGTGTCTCAGGGTCGAGCCATACTCGGTATTGGCGGTGCTTGGTACGACGTGGAGCACAAAGCTCTGGGCGTCGAGTACCCGAGCGACCGGGTACGCCTGGACATGCTCGAAGAAGCCGTACAAGTCTGTCGTGCCATGTTCACCGGCGATGACGTGAGTTTTGTCGGGAAGCACTACCGCCTGGACCATGCTCGCAACCAGCCTCGCCCGGTACAAGCCGGGGGGCCGAAAATCATGATTGGGAGTGGCGGCGAGAAGCGCACGCTACGCCTCGTGGCCCAGTATGCGGACAAGTGCAACGTAACGGGGGACGCAAAGACGCTTGCTCGCAAGATCGAGGTGCTGCACCGTCACTGCGTCGAGGTGGGGCGGGACCCGGCGGAGCTTGAAATCACGTGGATGACACCGCTCATCCTCACCACCTCGGAACAAAACACGGCCGAGGTGCGCGACATGTTGTCAGCAAGCGAATCCCCTGATGAAGTCGCAGGATTTACCGTGGGACAACCGCAAGAGATCCCGAATCTGGTCGCGGGACACATCGAGGCCGGCGCAAGCGAGGTCATATTCAGCGTCCCCTTTGTCGATCAGGAGGCAGTCCGGGCCCTCGGCCGGGCTTTTGGGCGATCACGGCCCCTGCGAGATCCTCACGATTGACCCTCGCCACCGAGCCGGGGCTGCTCCCAACGGTTCAGGGCCGGTGATACAGGTCGGAGGCGATCCGTTGAGGACGCCCAGCTGAGTTCGACCTACGAGAAGTGTTGCTGGAGTTCGATGATATTGCCTTCGGGATCACGCGCGTAGGCCACCTCGATTTCGCCTAACCCGGATACCGTCGTACGCACAGGACCACCCACCGGTTGCGGCCAACTCGATCAACTTGTTCACCGTGTTCCAGTTCCGAACGGTCGTGGGGACCTTGAGTTTCCGGTCCAGCAGTGGCGGGAGTTTGGCTCGCCCCATCCCGTTCGGAAGATGGAGGTAGATCTCGAGTCCCACGAGGGCGAACTGCTCGGGTTGGAACGAAGCCGCGTCGAGCCCTGCCGTCGCATTCGGCGGGGGCGCGTATGCCATGAAGCCGACGTGCAGGTGCGACAGGTCGGCGGCGGGAAAGGGGTTGGCCGCCACCACCCGTTTGAGGTCGTCAGGCGATCGGAGGACGACGGTCGTCTCGATTCCCAGTCGCCTGGCGATCGCCGATTCGAGCGCTTGTGCGTCGACAGCGCCGTTTGCCGTGAAGACGACGTTGCCGCTCTGGAGGTAGGTGGCGACGCTCCTGTGGCCCTCCGAGATGAACAGGCGGCGAAGGTCGGCCATCGGCACCCGGTTGTTTCCGCCCACGTTGACCCCCCGCAACAGGGCGACGAATCTGGCCACCACGACCTCCGAGATCGGCTCTCGCCGGCCACGGTAGAGGCTTCACGTAGCGGGTCGAGGCCACACCGGTCCGGCGTCGCTTCGCCGGTGCGGCGAAGGCGTTGTGCTCGCTCAGGCGTTGGCCGACTTCGCGGTGGACCGGGCTCCACCCCGGGGCAGGGCCCGGATCGCCACCGACTCGTCGGGCGCCGGCGTCGCCCAGCCCTGGCCCACCATGTCGGCGGCAGCGGGATCCCAGGCCCCGAAGCCGACGGCGGGCGCGCCCTCCGGAGCGCCGGGCTTGCCGACCACGCCGAGGACTCCGGCCAAGGTGCGCTGGAGCTGGTCGAGGTGGGTCACCACGGCGTCCCGGCGTTCCACCAGGGCTCGTATCTCGGCCTGGGCGTTTCGACGGTCGCCCTCGAGACGGGTCCGCAGCTGCTCGGCCTCGGCCTTGGCCTGCTCCAGGACGCCCGCCGCCTCGGCTCGGGCCGTCTTGGCGGCCCGTTCCCCTTCCTCGGTGGCTTCGCGCCGCGCCCGCTCGACTTCCTGGGCGGTTTCGCGCCGCGATCGCTCCACTTCGTCGGCCGCCTCCCGCCGCATCCGGGCGATCTCCTCGTTGGCCTCGGCCCGCATCTCCTCGGCGGCTTCCACCACGGTCTGCAGGATGCGGCCCACCCGCACTCCCAGGGCCGGCATCGACTCGGGGGTGGAGAAGAAGGGACGCTCCTCGGCCTCGGAGGCGTCAAGGGTCCCCTCCCGCCACGCCTGCATCCAGGTCTCCTGGCGCTCGACGTACGCATCCACCTGGTCCCGGTCATAGCCTCGCAGGCTCAGGGCAAACTGACGCTCAGGGTGCTTGAAGAGCGACATCCACTCCTCCTCGTCGTCGAAGGGCCGCCGTGTGTCGTCAAATGGCGACAGCAAGACGGCAACGACGACAATGCGGGTTGCTTGCGGAGAACGCCCCTTGCGGGCGGTCGGGACACCGCGCCTTCGTCTTGCCGTCCGCCGCCGCGATCAGGCGGGGCTGGTCCGGCGTGCGCCATAGCGGCCGCCGGGAACCGCCCCGAGCTGACTCGTCCCCTCCTTCCGAGCCGACAGGGCCACCAGGCGGTTACTGGCGCGGCGCGCAGGTCGGATTTCGACGCCTGCGTCCTCTTGACGGCCAAGGGCGCGGTAATGGGTTTCAGCCTGACCGCCTGGGAGATGTTCGGCTACGGCGAAATCGAAGCGCTTGGGAGGAACATGATCGAGCTGGTCGTGCCCCGGGCCCTTCGGCCCTTGCACCGAGAGCGACTTCACGCTTGCGCCGCCGCCACCTGGTCCCTCGGGAGAGAGGTTGGCGAGCTCCGAGGTGGCCGCTGACCGTGCTCGAACTCGCCCTTGACCTGGACGTTCGCAGCGTGCGCAGCGCCCGCCACTACGTGCGGGAGCAGCTGGCCCGCCACCACTGCCCATCCGAACTGATCGACGACGTGGGCCTGCTCGTGAGCGAGTTGGTCACAAACGCCGTCGTCCACGGCTCGCCGGGCATCCGGCTGGTCTTGAAGGTTCAGAGGCGGTGTGTACGCGTCGAGGTGTCCGACGGGACCACGACGGGGCCGCAACGGCTGGAGACGGGCCGCGAGGCCTCGAGCGGCAGAGGTCTCGTGCTCGTCGACCGCCTGGCCTCGAGGTGGTCCGTGGAGGCGTCGGACGAGGGCAAGACCGTGTGGTTCGAGGTCGACCTTCCCTCCTGAGCCCGCACACGGGCCGGGTGTCGCCGTAAGGGACCTGCTCCGAGGACGACGCCACTGGGTAGTAGGCCCGTCGATGGGGTCGCTGCCTACCGTTCCCACACTCGGGGAGCTGGTCGGTCGACGGCCAGGCCCCAGAGTGGGGCCCGCTCGACCGAAGCGGATGACGGGAGGGTCCTTCGCTCAGGGGCCTCCGGGCGTTGATCCGGGAGCTCGAGATGGCCAAGATCTTGCCCATGTGCCTGGCCATCCCCGCTCGAGTGGTGTCGCTGTCGAGCGATCGTCCGGACACCGCCACTGTGGAGGTGAGCGGCGTCCGGCGCGCTGTGCACATCGGACTGCTCGACACCGGCGTGGACCCCGGGGACTGGGTGCTCGTCCATGTCGGCTTCGCCATGACCAAAATCGACGAAGCCGAGGCCCGCTCGGTGATGGAGATGCTGCGGGCGGTGGCCGGGGCTTACGAAGAGGAGCTGGCGGTGCTGGCCGAGGGGCCCGGCGGCTGAGACGACGACGCCCGGTGGGTGGCGCCGGTCAGCTGAACACCGACATCACGAACACGAGGACGGCGATCGACGCGGCGATCCACACGCCGAAGATCCGGATCAGGCGGAGCTGCTGCCAGTGCCCGTCGCCGTAACGGCCCAGGCGGGCCCGGTTCCACACGCCCACAGCGACCAACCCCAGCACGAACAGGTGGGCGAGGGTCGAGCCCATGAAGAACTCGAACGACGAGGCGTAGGTGCCGTCGATGGTCGAGAAGGGGAGGGCGGTGAATTGGTAGCACTGCAGGGCGATGCCGGCCAGCAGTGCGGCGAGGGCCATGGCGGCGGTGTTGCTCACGACGCGTTGCCCGCTGCGCCGTCGCGCCGAGCGCTCGGTCGAGGCCAGGAGGGCGGCGGCCACGACGACGAGGGCGAGCACCCCCACGCTGTACCAGGGGTTGGCCTTGGCCACCTCGTGGGTCAGCGGGTTCCCGAGACCGTCGGTGCAGGGGTTGGCCGCCGTGCAGGCCGCCCCGCGCCACATGCCGTCGGTGTTGAGTGCGCGCGTATAGATCCAGGTGAACACCTCGAGGACGAGGAGCACGGCGTCCCCGGCGATGAACAGCCACAGGGCGATCTGCTCCTTGCGATGACGATCGCCGACCGATTCGCCGTGGGCCTCGGGATGCGGCTCGGCGGGGAACCCTTCGTCGAGGGTGGTGACGGTCATCAGCGCTCATCCCCCGGCGCCTCGGCCAGGCCGGCGGGCACCAGCTCGGGTTCGGGGCTCGGCTGGGGGGACGGGCGCGACGGTGGGGCCTCTTCGGGCGCCGGCTCGCCGTAGCCGTAGGGGTCGGCGGTGACCACCGGCTCCACCAGGAAGTTCTCGAGCGGGACCGGGGTGGGGACCTTCCACTCCAGGGTCTTGGCCCCCCACGGGTTCGACGTGGCCCGGGCGCCATGCCGCCACGAATGGACCATGCCGTACAGGAAGAGGATCCATCCGATCATGAGCAGGTAGGCGCCCGCGGTGGCCACCTGGTTGGCGTGGAGGAAGATCGGGTCGTACTGGGCCACCCGCCGCGGCATGCCCTGGAACCCTTCCCAGAACATGGCCACGTAGGTGACCTGGAAGGACACGGCGATGATCCAGAAGGCGACCTTGCCGATGCGCTCGTCGAGCATCCTGCCGGTGACCTTGGGGAACCAGTAGCAGAGCGCCGCCGCCGCTGCGATCATGGCACCGCCGGCCAGCGTGTAGTGGAAGTGGGCGGTGACGAACATGTCGTTGTGGAACACCTCGTCCGCTGGGACGTCGGAGAGGTAGATGCCGGTCACGCCTCCGATGATGAAGTTCCACAGGAACAGGTACACCCAGTACATGGGCAGCCGCGTCCAGATCTTTCCCTTCCACAGGGTTCCCACGATGCACAGGAAGAGCAGCCCGGTGGGGATGGAGATGAGCTCGGTGGTGAGCATGAAGGGCCCGGACAGGTCGGGGGCGAAGCCGGTGGTGAACATGTGGTGCGCCCACACCAGGATCGACAGCGAGATGATGGCCACGAAGGCGCCCAGCACCACGGTGTAGCCGAAGAGCGGCTTTCGGGCGAAGGTGACCACCACCTCCAACATGGCGGCCACCGGCGGGATGAGGATCACATACACCTCCGGATGGCCCATGATCCAGAAGATGTTCTCCCACAGCCATCCCGACCCGCCCCCGGCCGCCACGTAGAACGACGTCCCGGTGGCCCGGTCGGCGATCATGAGCAACATGGCCAGCATGAAGGCGGGCATGGCGTACAACCCGAGGGCGGTCCCGAACACCGATCCCCAGGCGAAGATGGGCACGCGGAACAGGGTCATGCCCTTGGCACGCATGGTCAGCATGGTCACGATGATGTTGACGCCGGCCAGGGTGACCGACACCACGAACACGATCACGCCCAGAGCGAAGGCGTCCATGGCCGGCGGGTCCTGGTTCGACAGCGGGGCGTACGTCGACCAGCCGGCGTTCACGCCGCCGAGGAAGAAGACGGCGATCAGGCAGGGGACGGCGGAGGTGATCACCCAGAAGCTGGCGGCGTTCAGCCGCGGGAAGGCCATGTCCCTGGCCCCGAGCATGATGGGCATGATGAAGTTGGTGAACGGCCCGGTGACCATGATGATGGTGGCGACGATCATGACGAGGCCGTGCATGCTGACCACCGTGTTGTAGACGTTGGTCGACAGCAGGGTGTTGTGGGCGGTGGCCAGCTGGGTGCGGATCACCATGGCCAGGATCCCGCCCACCCCGAAGAGGAGCATCACCAGCACCAGGTACTGCGTGCCCACCACCTTGTGGTCGGTGCAGAACTTGAAGTAGCGCCTGCGCCCCTGCCCCACCCCCGCCGCGTAGAGGTGGTCCTCGTGGTCCTGGTCGCGCCCGGCGATCCAGCGCAGAGGGGCGTTGAACGTGCCGATGCCGGCGTTGAAGCCGATGACCCAGCAGGCCATCGTCACCGTGACCACCATGTCCGTGCCCCAGTTCGACCCCTGCAGCAGTGCGTGGGAGACGGCCCATCCCACCACGGCCGCCCCGGCGCCGCCCACCACTGCGGTCAGCAGGTTCTGGTGCCGGTACAGGCCACCGGCTCTGGGGCCGAGCGGCGTGGCTTCGAGCCGGGAGGCCAACGTCGTCATGTGATCACCCTTCCTCCACCGAGCCGCCGCCGGCGCGGGCCGCCGCGTGCACCTCGGCGTCCTGCTCGGCGGAGGCGGCGGACGCTCCCTGCGACTGCAGCCACTGTTCGAACTGCGCCGGGGTCACGACCGCCCCCGAGGCGTACATGAAGGCGTGGTACAGCCCGCACAGCTGACTGCAGCGGATGACGAACTTGCCCAGCTTGTTGGGCGTGGCGTCCAGCGTCGTCACCTCGCCGGGGTTGGCGTCGACCTGCACCCCGAGGCTCAGGGCCCAGAAGCCGTGGGTCACGTCCAGAGAGGTCACGTCGAACTGGACCGCCCGGTTGACCGGGAGCACCAGGTCGCGCGACTGCACCCCGGTGCCCGGATAGCGGAAGGTCCACAGCCACTGCTGGCCGGTGACGTCCACCTGCAGGGCATTGGGGGCCGTCCGCTCGTCGGAGGCCAGAGCGGTGAGCCCCCACACCAGGAGCACGATGCACAGCAACGACGTGACCACCAACCACGAGATGATGAGCGGGGTGTTTCCCCGCAGCGGGGGGCCGTCCTCCGGTGGGGACGAGCCCTGGCCCCCCCAATGTCGCCAGGCGAGCAGGCTGTAGGCGGCGATGGCGTAGATGAGCCCCGCCACCGGCGCAGCCAACACGGTGAACACCACCACGGTGGTGAGGGCGGTGTCGCCCTGCTTGGAGAGCATCTCGGGGAAGAGGTGCTTCGGTGCGAAGAGGCCGAGCACCACCCCGATGGCCGTCAAGACCAGCCAGATGAGGAAGATCTTGCCGCCGGGCCGCGAGAAGAAGCCCTGCTGCTCCCCGGTGTCCGGCGAGGCGGGGCCGCCGTCAAGGTCAGACGACATATCGAGGTCAGACGACATGCAGGTATCCCGACATGTACCCGAAGATCGACATCGGCCCGCCGAATCCGGCGACGCCCGTTCCGCACGGGTACTCGCAGTTCCACACGTACAGTCCCTTGCTCCCGGACATGAAGCTGAAGACGACGGTGTGGTGCGGGCCGTTGTCGGACTGGTCGTTCCCCCCCACGGCGGGGAGCGGGACGTTGAGGAAGAAGCCCGGATCGGTGCCGGGTGAGCCCCGCACGGTGAAGGTGTGCGCCACGGCGTTCGGGTCGAGGGAGTGCACCGTCCGCCCGTCGACGCTGATCACGTCCCCCACGGTGCCCTGCACGATGGCGAACCAGGGATTGTTGAGCGAACCCCCGGAGTCGTACTGGGTGACGGTGACGGTCACCAGGGCGTGGGCGGGCACCTGGAACTGGTTGGTGTGGCCGTAGCTCGGCCAGCTCGGGTTACCTCCGGGGTGCACCGGAGCGCCGTCCGAGGTGCCGGCGGCATCGGGGTAGGTCGCCATGCTGAGTGTCACGTGCGGCACCGTCACCCCGTCGACGGTGGTCGTGCCGATGGGCTTGGCCACCTCCACCCCCGCCGGCGAGCGATAGGCGTGCAGGGACAGCAACGTGATCACGAGGGCGACGACGGCGACGAAGACGACGAAGGTGACGATGATGCCGAGCGGTGCGGCCGGGGAGGCCTCCCCGCCAGCGACCTGGTCCTGGTCTTCGGTGTCGTCCATGCTCGCTTGCTTTCCTCGACAACACGAGCGTCCGGGACGGTATCAGCGCGGCCATTTCGAGGGAACGATGAATCGTTGCCATCGCGCAAAAGGGTCTTTGGTCCTTTGTCGCGCCTTGCCGTGCGTTGCATGACGTCGCGTCGGCCCGGTGCAGCAGGCGAAGGCCTAACCTCTTTGTGTGTCCGCAACGGAGCTCTCGTCCTCCGACGGGGGCGCGGGTCGCCTCCCGAGCGCAAGGCGGCTCACGGGAACTGCTGCGGTTCGTCTCCATCTGGCCCTGGCGCTGGGACTGGCCGCCTCGGCCGCCGCCTTCGTCGTGGAGGTGTTCCGGGCCCTCGGGGGTAACACCCTGAGCTGGGTTTACGTCGCCGAATGGCCGATGCTCGCCGCCTTCGGCACCTACATGTGGTGGAGCCTGCTCACCGGTCGCGATCGCGGCAAGGTCCGCAATACCCATTGCAACAACGGGCCTGCCGTGCCCGACGAAGAGCTGGCCGCCTGGAGGCGTTATGTGCGCGAGCTCGAATCGGCCGACGAAGGAACCGACCAGCCCTCCTAGTCGCGTCAGGCGCGGCCGAGCGCCCGTTCGAGCGACCACGAGAGGCGGTCGCGGTCCCGAAGGAGCCGGGACCCCACGAGCACCAGGGCGGGTACGGCCCAGAAGTCGCCGCAGACCCACAGGATGCCGGCGGCCCAGTGCTGGTCCCGCAGCGCCGCGGCGTGCCCTTGGAGGGCGATGTTCATCGAGTACCAGGGCGCCTTGGTGAAGATGCCCAAGGCCATGGCCAGCACCAGCATCTCGAACGCCGTCACCACCACGGCCGCCAGCTGCATCGGGCCCGACCCTTTCGGCCCCCACGGGTGCGACCCGACGAGCACGCGCCAGAAGAGGACTCCCGACACGACGAAGCTCGGCGCCATGAGCCAGGCCATGGCCCAGTCGTGCCACGAGGCCCAGTCGAAGACGGCCGGTATGTGCCACAGGACCATGACCCCGTTGAACAGCATGACGGCGACCGGCGGGCTGGTGACCAGGTTGCGCAGGCCCCGGAGCCGCCTCGTCCGATCGGAGCGGTACCACAGCCGCAGGAGGCGGCGCCGGTGCTCGACGGGCAGGGCGAACAGAAGCGGGACCCACGGCGCCCCGGCGATGAGTAGCGGCGGCAGATAGAACATCTCGACCACGTGGATGACCATGTGGACGCTGAGCCACTTCATGGACCAGCGCTCGAGCGGGCTCGAGACGACCAGTACCAAGCCGGCCAAGCCTGCGTAGAACAGCAAGCTCCGGCGGCGGGTGCGGCGGCGGTCAGCCGGCGTCTGGCGCTCCGACAGGCGCACGAGCCCCACTTCGTGGGCGATGCCGGCGGCCAGGGCCGCCGCGCCGATGGGAGTGACCTGCCAGTCCGGAGGAAGCTGCACGAGATCGTCCCTGCTTACCGGGCTACCGGATGGCCGCCCACGACATGGGGAGTACGCCGAGGACGACGACGCCGAGCGCCGCCACCGTCCCCGCCAGACGCGTGAGCTGCCCCAGGCTGGCCCGGCACCACCACGGTCCTCCGATGTTCCCGGCGTTCCCGGCGTCGCCGGCACAAGCGAAGACGGTGGTGCCCGCCGGCTGTGCCCAGAAGCGCGCCGCGCCGGCGGCTGTCCGGGTCGCCGCCGCGCCGGCGAGCGCCACGTAGCCACTCGCCAGCAGGATCGCCGTGGGCACCATGGAGTTGGGGTCGGTACCGACACCGCCGAGGAAGCCGAGATCCTGGACGAACACCCAGTCGGCGAGGCACAAGGTGGCGGCGGCGAACAGGGCCGGACGGATGGCCGGGCCCGCCAGTGTGGACAACGACAGCCCGATGGCGCCGAGCAGTGCCACCAGGACCAGGTTCACGGCCCATCCGTGCGCCGCGTCCAGGTGCGCGAAGGCGTGGAGGACGCGCACCAACGCCGCCGGCTGGTTGGTCTCCGCCATCTGCCGGACCATGCCCAGCAGAGCGCCGCTCGAGGAGCCGCGTCCGGCACCCTGCCAGAACCCGCGGCCCGGCCACGCCTGCAGCACCGCCATGCCGAGGAGGAACAGCCCGGCGCATCGCAGGACCCTGCGTCCGGTGGCCGGAGACCAGGTCCGTTCCGGAAGGGCGATCAGCAGTCCGGCGGCCGCGTAGAGCAGAGCCGCGCCCGGCGTGCCGAACAGCCAGGACGAGCCGGAGCCGAACACCCCCCCGAACGCCTCGCCGAACACCCACACCACCATGGCCCACCCGGCGCTGGCCAGGCCGGCCGAGCGGGAGAGCCAGCCGCGCGGGGACACGAGCAGCAGCGCGCCGATGCCCAGTTGGATCCACACCACCGAGGCCGCCGCCAGCACGGGGTGGTGCGACCACAGCGCGGCACCGAAGCCGACTGTGTCGCGCACCCATGCCGGCGAGGACGAGGCCGCCGGCCGCAGCACCTGTCCCGGCATGCCGAGTGGCATGCCCGACTGCAGCTGCAGAAGCCCGTCGAGGACCCACAAGAAAGCGAATCCCAGCCGCAGGATGCGCCGCGCCGGCGGCTCGGCGGGCCTGTAGTTCGGAGCGGCGGAGGCGGGGAGGACGCCCGTGGCCGCCCACCGCCGGTAGCGCGCGTTGCGGATCTGGTTCCACACCGCCCACACCACGGCGACGATGACGAGGACGACCAGCAGCTGCTGCAGCAACGCGGTGTGGAAGGCGGAGACGATGGGGCTCGTCGGTGACGAGCCGCTGCCCATTCCCGGCATGGCCTGCTCCCTCCACCCCGGCGCCAGTGGTACCGATCGAGCCCGCGCCGGCGGCCTGTGCCGATTATCCCATCATCGCCACGACCCCGACGCCGGCTGGCTCGTGCGCTGTGGGCAGCGTTCAGGCCCCGAGAAGTGCGGCGAGCACGGCGTCGGTGTCGGAGAGGTCGGGAAAGATCGCGTCGGGGGTGAGCCCGCCCAGAGGGCCGACGCCTTCTCTGCCGGTTTCGACGAGCAGGCAGCGAGCCCCCCCGGCCCGGGCGCAACGCAGGTCGTTTCCCGTGTCACCGACGATCCACACCTCGCCGTCTCCGTAGCGCTCGCCGCGTATGCGTTCGGCGCGCCCGAGCGCCACGGGGACCAGACGCTCGCGGTCGACGTCGTCGCTGCCGTAGGCACCCACGGCGAAGTCGAAGAACCCGGCTAGTCCGAAGGTGTCGACCTTTACGAAGGCGTTGGTCTCCACGTTGCCGGTGAGCAGCGTCTGGCGCACGCCGCCGGTGGCCCGGAGCCGTTCGAGCACCTCACGCACGCCGGGGTGCACGCGTCCTTCGCGGGTCATCCACCCCCGCCACTGCGCCAGATGGTGTTCGGCCGAGGCCAAGGCCTTCGGAACGAGCTGCGGGATCGTCTCGCCAGGCACGCCGGCGGCGGCCAGGATCTCGGCGACGATCTGCGGGTCGGTCTTGCCGCCCATGGAGATCCCGGGGACGGCGTCCAGTCCGGCGGCATCGGCCGCCCCGCGTTCGAGGGCGCGGCGTCCCACCACCCCGGTGGTGATCAGGGTGCCGTCCACGTCCCACAGGACGAGGCGACGGGTCACCCCCGTCATCCTGGCGCGCTCTCGCGGTAGCGTTTCGAGCCCGAGATCTCCCAGGCTCGATGCGATCCCTCCTGCCACGACATTCCGCCGATCTCGACCTGGTCGAGGCCTACGCCCTCCCGAGCGAGATGTCGGCGACCCGGCCGTTCGTGCGCTGCAACATGATCACGAGCCTCGACGGCGCCGTCACGGTGAACGGCCGCTCCGACAAGCTGGGCGGTCCAGCCGATCGGCGGCTGTTCCATGTCCTGCGGTCCCTGGCCGACGTGGTCCTGGTCGGTTCGGGCACCGTGCGGGCCGAGCACTACGGACCGCCACGGCTGGATGAGCACCTCCGACATCTTCGCCAGGCCCGCGGCCACCCTCCCGTGCCGTCGATGGCCATCGTCACGCGCTCGGGCAACCTCGATTGGTCGACACCGCTCTTCACCGAAGCCGAGCAGCGCCCGATCGTGTTCACCACCAAAGGCGGCAGCGAGGCTGCGGGGCCGGCTGCCGCCGAAGTGGCGGAGCTGGTGGTGGCGGGGGACGAGGCTGTCGAGCCGGCGCAGGTGGTGAAGCACCTGCACGCCCGGGGATGGCGGTCGGTGCTGCTCGAAGGGGGGCCGATCCTGAACGCCGGCTTCGTGGAGGCCCGGCTCCTCGACGAGCTGTGCCTCACCCTCTCCCCGCGCCTGGTGGGGGGTGACGGCGCCCGGGTGTTGGCGGGACCGGAGCTGCCGCAGCCGCTCGGCCTCGACGTCGTCCACCTGCTCGAGGAGGACGGGTTTCTCTTCCTGCGTCTGGCCGTCCGCGGCGGCCGGACAGCGGCGGGGTAGTCAGCCGGCGTCGAGACGGCCGGCGGTGAAGTCGTCGTATGCCTGCAGGTCGAGCAGGCCGTGGCCGGAGAAGCCGAAGAGGATCACCTCTTCCCGGCCCTCCTCCTTGGTCCGCAGTGCCTCGTCGACGACGGCCCGCACGGCGTGGCCGGTCTCCGGCGCCGGGATGGTGCCCTGGGTGCGGGCGAACTGCACAGCCGCTTCGAACACCTTGCCCTGCGGGTAGGCGACGGCGCGCATCCGTCCCGACTTGACCAGGTTGGAGATGATGGGGGCGTCGCCGTGGTAGCGCAGGCCCCCGGCGTGGATGGGCGGCGGCATGAAGTCGTGGCCGAGGGTGTACATGGCGAGCA
>DATHCF010000422.1:0-5158 GCA_035319705.1 Acidimicrobiales bacterium
GCCGGAGTCGAGTGGGAAGAGCACTCTGGCCATGCACGTGGTGGCCGAGGCCCAGCGAAACGGCGGCATCTGCGCCTACATCGACGCCGAGCACGCCATGGACCCGGTGTACGCGGCGGCCATCGGGGTGAACGTGGACGACCTGCTCATCTCGCAGCCGGACACCGGTGAGCAGGCGCTGGAGATCGCCGACATGCTGATCCGCTCCGGTGCTCTCGACGTCATCGTCATCGACTCTGTGGCGGCGCTCACCCCCCGCGCCGAGATCGAGGGGGAGATGGGGGATTCCCATGTCGGCCTTCAGGCCCGGCTCATGTCCCAGGCATTGCGCAAGCTGACGTCCTCGATATCCAAGTCGAACACCATCGCCATCTTCATCAACCAGCTGCGGGAGAAGATCGGTGTGTTGTACGGGTCACCCGAGGTCACCCCCGGCGGCCGGGCGCTCAAGTTCTACTCGTCGGTCCGTCTCGACATCCGCCGTGTGGAAGCCATCAAGGACGGCGCCGAGGTGGTCGGCAGCCGCACACGGGTCAAAGTCGTGAAGAACAAGGTTTCGCGGCCGTTCCTCCAGGCGGAATTCGACATCGAGTACGGCAAGGGCATCAGCCGCGAAGGCTCGCTGCTCGACGTGGCCGTGGAGCTGGGTTTGGTGAAGAAGTCCGGGGCGTGGTTCACCTACGAGGGCGAACAGCTGGGCCAGGGCCGAGAGAAGGCCAAGGAGTTCCTGCGGGAGACCCCCGAGCTCATGATCGAGATCAACGAGCGGGTCCGCACACAGCTGGCCGAGCAGAACGCCCCGGCTGCGGCTGCAGCAGGGGCCGGTGCCCGCAGCCCCGACGACGAGCCCATCTCCCTGGGCTGATTCCACCGACATCCACCCCGCCGACACGCAAGGGGCCGGGCAACTTAAGAAGTGACCCGGCCCCTTGCGGCTTTCGCTTCGGCGATCGGCTCAGCTGGCCGTGACGCTGATGGTGTTGGGGACGATCTCGACCCAGGTGGGCCCCGGTGACAGCGGGATGATGCTCCCGTCGCTCGCCACCAGGGTGGCGGGACTGGTGAGCGATGGTCGTTGCCACGTGCCCGAGATCTCCTCGCCATCTCGAAACACGTCCAGCACGCCACTGCCGGTCATCTGCGATTGCACCTCGAGTGCTCCCTGAGAGTTCTCCACCCATGGCCCGTACGTGACCTTCACCATCTGCACCACGATGTTGGTGGTGCTGATCTCGTTGCCGTCGGCCAGCATGGCTGGTTGACCGGAGTAGGCCAGCATCCACTTCCCGGCCGAGGCGTTCCATGTCCAGGTCACGTCACTCGTCCCGGAGAAGGGGATGTTCACCGAACTCACCGCTGTGCCGGCCGGGGGGTTGGGACCGTAGGTGAACAGCGGCGAAGGTGGTGTCGTGTCGGACGGGTCCAGGCCCCAGCCGTCCGTGGTGGAGGTGTAGGTGCTGTAGGGCGCCACGCGCTCGGGATTGATCTGTGTGATCGACGGCAGGTCCAGGATGTTGAAGTCCTTGAGCGGCGAGCTCTGCAGGATCGAGATCACCGGCTCGATGCCTCCGGCGTGGATGAAGATCGGGTCACTCAGCTGGTCCAGGATCTGGGCGTCGACCGCTCGCGCCGAGCGGATCGGCCCGACCGACCTGGCCTCCTGGCACTGGAAGACGGCCACGAAGCGGGTGATGCCGCCTTCGACCGGCTCTTCGAAGACGATGTCGGCGTCGTCGAGCCCCGACTGGGGGCGAGCCTCCGGGTAGTTGTCGACCTTTATGGCCAGTGCCGGGCGCTGCGGCACCGATCCTGTGGGCGATGGCGCACCGGTGAGCGGACATGGGGGTCCGCTCGGGGCGGCAGTGGTCGTGGGGGCGGCCAGGGTGCTGGTGGGGTGCGGCGGGTTCTTGTGATGGTGGTGGATCGTCACGGCCAGGGCGACGCCGGCGCCGCCGCCGATGATCACCACGGCGGCTCCGATCACGAGCCAGAGGCGCGCCCCTCGCCACTTGGATCGACGGATGTGACGGCCCCGGGGCCGCCGGCCGCGTTGGTTGCTCGTTGCGTTGGCGGCGATCGGCGAAGGATAGCGCCTCGCCATTTGTGTTCAGAGGACCCCTGTCGGTGGTGGACTAACGTCGCCGCTCGTGCCGGACCCACCGCAATTGCCGCCATGGGCGCGTCGGCTGGCGGCGGCTTCCATCGACGTGGCCTGGCGGTGGGTCACCGAGTTGGGGGCGATCGGCCCCGACCACCCGCGCGCCAGGCGGTTCGGTGCCTTCGGCCAGGGCAGCATGCTGTGTTTCCCCACCGGCGCCATCTTCAACGAGCAGTACATCCGGATCGGGTCCCGCACCATCGTGGGACCGTACGTGTCGATCAGCGTCGGCATGGCCCCCGGACAGCAGATGGTGAGCGACCCGGTGGTGTCCATCGGCGATCGCACCATGATCGGACGCGGCAGTCATATCGTGGGGCACTTCTCCATCGAGATCGGTGACGACATCCAGACCGGTCCCTATGTGTACGTGACCGACCAGAACCATTCCTATGAGGACCCCGAGGTGCCGGTCGGACGCCAGTGGCCCACCGACAAGGCGGTGTCCATCGGATCGGGCAGCTGGTTGGGGACGGGCGTGGTCGTCCTCCCGGGGGCGCGCATCGGCCGGAACGCCGTGATCGGAGCGGGGTCGGTGGTGCTCGGCGAGGTACCCGACCATGCGGTGGCCGTCGGGTCCCCGGCTCGGGTGGTGCGACGGTATGTGCCCGGCCGGGGCTGGGAAGCGCACTGACCAGGGGCGCCGTGTCGACCGTCGTCGGCAACGGCGAGGAAGTGGCGGGAATCGCTGAAAACGTGGCCAGGGTGCTTTGGCAGCCCCCCCGGACGGCCGATAGAGTCATGTGCAGACCATGACTCTCGTGTCCCGCACCATGGCGGATGGTGAGGGGGCGGGGCTGGCTCCGGGGGAAGTAAACGAGCATCGTCACGTCCTCCACCTGCCTTCGCCCCGCGCCTTCGTCCGTCACGCTCTTCCCTCACTGATCGAGAGCACGATCGGGCCGGCTGTCCTCTTCTACATCGTGTTGGTGACGGCGGGTTTCCGCGGCGCCCTCATCGCCGCTCTGGCGTGGTCGTACCTGGCGGCGGGCCGCCGTCTCGTCCGCAGGCAGCGCATCCCGGGGATGCTGCTCATCGGCCTGCTCCTGGTGTCGCTGCGCACGGTCGCCGCCTTCATCACCGGCAGCGCCTTCGTCTATTTCATCCAGCCCACCGCCGCCACCTTCGGGGTGGGAGTGGTGTTCCTCGTGACCGCCGTGGCCCGCCGGCCGCTGGTCGAGCGTCTCGCGCACGACTTCTGCCCGTTCGATCCCGACCTGACCAAGAACGAGGTGCTGCGGCGTTTCTTCCTCCGCGTGTCGTTCCTGTGGGCTCTGGTGCTGAGCGTCAACGCCGGCTTCGTTCTGTTCCTTCTCCTGCGCAGCTCCCTGCAGGCATTCGTGATCGAGCGCACCGTCGCCTCGAGCGTGCTGACGGTGGGTGGCGTGGTCCTGTCGGTGCTGTGGTTCGTGCGGGTGATGGGCCGCCACGGAATCGCCGTACGCTTCAACAGTGCCCTCCAGCTGGCCCACCTCCCGGTGGAGAGCGGACGGCCGCTCGTCGCGGCGGAGGAACTCAGCGCCTGAGTCGCCTCGCCGGCGCCCGTCGGTGCCGGTGGTCCTGGCCGTGTCGTACGCGGCGGGCGCCATCCCCTTTTCGGGGCTCGCCGCCCGTCTGACCGCCGGGACCGACTTGCGCCAGGTGGGCACGGGCACTGTGTCGGGGACGTCGCTGTACCAGGTGGCCGGCTTCGGGCCGCTGGCGTTGGCCGGGAGCCTCGACGTGGCCAAGGGGGCGGTCGGACCGCTGCTGGCCGGCCGAGGCCGGCCGGTGCTGGGCGCCCTGGCGGCCGGTGCGGCGGTGGCCGGGCACAACTGGTCGCCGCTGCTCGGTGGGGCGGGGGGCCGCGGGATCTCGACCGCCCTCGGGGGCACCATGGCGACCGCCCCCGAGGCCACGGTGATCCTGGGCGGTGCGCTGGGCGTCGGCCGGCTGTTGCACCAGACCGGGTTCGCCTGCTTCCTCGCCATTTTGGCGCTCTTCCCGGTGCTGGCGCGCCGGCGCGGTCTGTCGGGACTCGTGCTCGCCGGCGCGTTGGCCCTCCCCATGCTGGCCAAGCGGCTGACCGGTAACCAGCTGGTGCCCGACGGGCCGGACCGCCGGCGTGTGCTCCTGTGGCGCCTGCTGTTCGACCGCGACTCGCCCAAGCGCGACGGCGACGGCGACAGCGACGGCGACGTCGGTCGAAAGACAGTACTGTCCCGGTAACCTCGGAGAATGGCCCGTCTGCGCGTCGCGGTGGTGGCCGACAGCGCGGCTGCGCTCGATCCCGCCCTCGCCGACCGCTACGACATTGTCGTCGTGCCCATGTGCCTCCAAGTCGGCGGGCGCGCGCTGTCGGAAGAGGACATGGCACTCGAAGAGCTGGTCCGCCATCTCGACCACGGCGTACAGACGAGCGCTCCGTCGCCGGGCGCCTTCGACGCCGCCGTGCAGGCCGCCGCCGCGCGCGGCGCCGAGTCGGTGCTGGTCCTCACCGTGGGGAGCAACCTGAGCAGCAGCTACCAGTCGGCGGCCGCTGCCGCCTCGGTGGCGCCTGCCGGTGTGGAGGTACATGTCGTCGACAGCGGTACGGCGGCCGGTGCCGAAGCCCTCGTGGTCCTGGCCGCAGCCGAGGCCGCGCAGGGGGGCCGCTCGCTCGAGGAGGTGGAGCGACGCGCCCACATGGTGGCGAGCCGGGTCCGGCTGGTGGCCAGCGTCGAGGAGCTCAAATACCTGGTGCGCGGGGGGCGTCTCACGGCGGCCGCCACGCGCGCCGGGGAGCATCTCGGCGTGCGACCGGTGTTCGAGCTGCGCAAAGGCAAGGTCCGCCCTCTGCGTCCGTCGCTCAGCTCCGACGGGGCCGTCGACCAGATCCTTGCGCAGTGGCGCAAGTCCATTCCGGATGCCGGGAAGCTGCACGTCGTCGCCCTGAGCGCCATGCGCGACGAGGATGCCGCTGCGCTGCTCGAGAAGGTCGAGGCCGAGGTCGAGCCGGCCACCGCCCTGGTGGGGAAGTTC
>DATHCF010000423.1:0-2507 GCA_035319705.1 Acidimicrobiales bacterium
TCGATGGAGACCGACAACTGCGGACAGGCGCCGGCGGCGGCGCAGTTCGTCCCCCAGCCCCTCATCGTCGAGAGCGGCGAGCCGGGCGCGTCCCAGGGCATCACCCAGGGACCGAGCCAGTCCGACTACGGGGCCAACGAGTACGGGCAGGCGGACAACACGCCCTACGCCGAGGCCGACACCACCTACGGCGGTCCGCTGGCTGATCCGACCGACGCCATCTCCGTCTCGGGCATGCACTCCAAGGCCTGGTCGGGAGTGGTGAACGGCGTTGACGAAGCCGGCGCCAGCTCCGACATCGCCTCGATCAGCCTGGGGGGTGGCGCCGTGGTCCTCGACGGCCTCGACTGGACCAGCGTCAGCCCGACCAACGGTGGAGGCCAGCAGAGCGGATCGTTCACCATCGGTAAGGCGGTGATCGACGGCACGTCGATTCCCACCACCGACTTGTCGACACTGTCCACGGCCGTCAACCAGTGCTGGGGACGCTCGGTCTCCTGGTCAACTTCCCGCTCCCCACGGTCGAGGAAGGCATCGAGTTCGTCAACCCGCTGCAGATCGAAGTGGTGCCCAACTCGACTCGCGACTCGGTCGAGGACCCGGTCATCGTCGCCGCTGATCCTACCTACTACCAAATCGCCAACGGCGCCGAGAACGGCTTCTCCAGCGACTCGTCCCCGTACAACAACCTGGGCCAGGCGGAGTCCAACCAGGCGGGCGAGCAGATCGCCGCCGCGCTGTGCCAGAGCGACACTCCCATCACCGTGGCCGACGTCACCATCGCCTCGCTCGACGGCGGTGGGTACTTCAGCGTGGAGCTGGGCGGCGCCAATTCCTCCGACGGTGCGCTAGCGGCCAATCCCTACTTGAACGCCCTGGGCCTCGGATCCTTCGGCTCCCTGAGCCCGGGCAGCAGCACGCTCACGGCGGGGACCCTCGGCAGCCCCGGCACCGCCGGCAGCTTGTCGGGGGCGACACCGGCGGGACTGGGCGCCAAGTCGTCGGTCCCGTCGGAGCAGCTGCCCGCGCAGGCGGCGAGGGCGAGACTCACGGGTTTCTCGGCCGGCGGTCCGCTGCTCGGTGCGGGCCTCGGCGCCCTGGCTCTGCTGGCCGGCCTCATAGAGGGCGACCGGCGGCTCATGCGGCGGGCGCAGAGGGCCACGATCGCCGTCGAAGCGGACAGCGGCGTCTCCGGGAGCGGTTCGCAAGCGTGACCCGGTGACGACTACGAAGGGCACGAGCGGGGCCCCGGTCGGGGCCTCCCCGGTGTACGGCCGACTGCTGCGGGGGTACAGGGCGGCGGCGGTGGCGGTGCTCGGGGTGGTGCTCGTCGCCACCTTCGTGCCTAGCAAGCTGCCGCGCTCGGAGCACTCGGCCGGTCCCAACTCGACGGCCGTCATCCTGGGCAGCGTCCTGGGGGTGATGGCGCTCGCCGGGCTGGCGCTGTTCCTGGCCACGCGCGGCGCCAAGGGAGCCGTGCGCCGCCAGGCCATCGGAGCCTTCCTCGTGCACCACCGCCTGCTGCGCGGCTACGCGCCGGCGGTCGTGCTCGTCGCCATCGTGACGCTGGTCGCCGTGCTGGTGCCGAGCACCGCCCCGCCGCTCGTGAGCAGCTACGCCAGCCCCAAGGCCGGCAGCCTGGGATCCACCGGAACCTCCGGCGGACAGACCTCCGCCCAGAACGGCCAGGTGGCGAGCGGCGCCACGGCGGGCACGTCGGGCACCGCGGGCTCCTCGACCTCCACGCCGGGAACAGCGTTCGCCTGCGCCGGCAACCAGGTGCCCGGCGATCCCTACTCGCCGCCATGCGTGCAGTTCTCGGGCAACAACGAAGGCGCCACCGCCAAGGGGGTGACGGCCAACACCATCACCGTCTCCGCCCGCATCACCACTGACCAGAACTTCCAGAACACGCTGGCCCAGCTGGCCGGGGCACAGCTGCAGGACACCAACGCCGACAACGAGCGCACCCTCAACGCCATCGCCGAGTACTTCAACACCCACTTCCAGTTCTACGGCCGCAAGATCGTCATCAAGTACTTCACCGGCCAGGGGTCGCTGGCCAACGAGCTGCAGGGCTACGGCCAGGCCCAGGCCGAAGCCGACGCGGCGACGGCGGAGTCGCTCGGTGCCTTCGCCGACATCACCGCCGAGTCCGAGCCGTATGCCACCGCGCTGTGGCAGGACGGGATCATGGGCTTCGGCGACCCGTACATGCCGAACTTCTGGCACCAGCAGCACGCGCCGTACGACTGGTCGATCGAGACCGACGGCACCGACCTGGCCACCGACATCGGCTATTACGTCGTGAACACCCTGTGCCCGCCGGGCAGCCCGGCTGCCTATGCCGGCGGAAGCCTCAAGAACGCCCCGCGCAAGTTCGCCGGCATCGTCCCGGAGAACGAGCTGTACGTGACCTCGGGCCAGGTTTTCGGCTCGATCATGTCGGCCCACGGCTGCCCCGACACCCAGTTCGAGTACACCCTGGACCTGGGCACCGAGTCGCA
>DATHCF010000424.1:0-4009 GCA_035319705.1 Acidimicrobiales bacterium
GTGCACGGTGGGGTCATCGCCCTGGTGTTCGACGAGCTGCTCGGCGCCGCCAACATCGCCGCCGGCTGCCCCGGCATGACGGGAACCCTCACCGTCACCTACCGCAAGCCCACGCCGCTGCGGACGCAGCTTCGGGTGGAAGCCCGTTGCGTCGACCGCCAAGGTCGCAAGATCAGTACCTGGGGCGGCATGTTCCACGACGACGAGCTGTTGGCCGAAGCCGAGGGGATCTTCATCGAGCTCGCTCCGGAGCGGTTCCTCCGGATCATTGGCTTCGACGCCCAGGCGCAGGGCTGACCGAAGTGGCCGGAACCGGCCGGAACTGGCCGGAACTGGCGGGAACGGGGCCACTGAGGGTGCTCAGCCTCCAGACACGGGACACGGCTGCCGATACCGTTGAAGAGCGGCCGGCGGGGGCGTCGGCTCGTCGCGAGGACGGATCCCTTTGGGTCACCAGCCACAGCAGAGGCGGACGGGCTCCCCGTCACCGGGCTCGCGTGGACAGGCTCCGGCCGGCGGAGCAGCGGCGACGGCCGGGGACGCACGCCCTGCATCTGGCCGGGCGCCCGAGTTGTCCGGCGTGGAGCTGACCGACGACGACTTGAGCGTCTTCTTCGACCTCTCCACCGAGCTGTTCGGGGTGTTCGAACCGCGCGGCGGCCTGGTCTGGTGCAACCCCTCGGTGGAGCGCACCTTGGGCTACGAGCCCCACGAGCTTCGCCAGGTGAACCTGGCCGACCTCGTCCACCCCGACGACCTCGGGACCCCGACCGACGACCTCGAGGACTTCCCCCGCGACGGCTCTGCCCTCGTGCGGGAGGTCCGGTGCCGGACCAAGGACGGCAGGTGGCGGTGGGTCGAGTGGTTCGGTTCGTGGGATGCCGAGTCCGAGTTGCTCTACGGGGCGGCGCGCGACGTCACCGACCGGCGTGAGCGTCGTGCCGCGCTCGTCGAGAACGAGCGGCTCATGCAGGCGATCCTCGACCACTCCGACGCCGTCATCTATGTGAAGGACCTCGAGGGCCGCTACCTGTTGGTCAACGAAGCCTTCCTGCGCCTCGCCGACTGTACCCGGGCGGAGGTGGTGGGACGTCGGGCGGAGGAACTGTGGCCCGACCGTTCGCCCTCCGAGACCGCCACCGACTCGGTGGTGGTCGGCGAGCGCAAGGTCCTGACCACCGACGTCACCGTGGAGGTCGACGGCTCGCCCCGCACGTTTCTGAGCACACGCTTCCCGGTCCTCGACGCCGAGGGGGTGGCCATCGGACTGGCCGCCATCGCCACCAACGTCAGCGAGCGCACGGCGGTGGAGCGCCGGTTGTCGGAGCGACAGCGGCTGCTCGAGACCATCGTCACCGCCTGTCCGGACATCGTCACCGTGCTGGACCACAAGGCCAGAGTCGAAGAGGTGAGCAGCGCTTCGAGCCGGATCCTCGGTACCGACCCGCAGGGTGCCGCCCACGAGCAGCTCGAGTCGCTGGTGCACCCCGACGACATGCCCGCCGTCCGTCGCGCCTATGGAGATCTCATGAGCCGACGCCACCCACAGCTCGACATGCGATACCGCGTTCGTCACGCCGATGGCCACTGGGTCACCCTCGACGTCCGGGGACAGGTCTTCGCCTCCGATAGCGGCGAGGTCGAAGGAGCGGTGGTGGTGTCCCGGGACATCACCGCCGATCTCGTCTTCGAGCGCGATCTCCAACAGGCACTGGCCGAGGCCGAGCGGGCGAGCACGGCCAAGAGCGAATTCCTGTCGCGGATGAGCCACCAGCTGCGGACGCCGCTGAACTCGGTGCTGGGCTTCGCACAGCTGCTCGGCATGGACGACCTCGCCGAGCCACAGCACGAGGCGGTCGCCCACATTCTCAGAGCCGGGAAGCACCTGCTCAACCTCATCGACGAGGTACTGGACATCTCCAGCATCGAGTCGGGCCGCCTCGAGTTGGCGCTCGAGCCGGTGACGGTGGCCGAAGTGGTGCGCGACGCCGCCGATCTGACCAGGCCCCTGGCCGAGGCTCGCGGCATCCGCATCGACGTCCACGTCGAACGGTTCCCAGGCGACATCTTCGTCCGCGCCGACCGGCAGCGGCTCCTGCAGGTCTTGCTCAACCTCCTCTCCAACGGGGTCAAGTACAACCATCCCGGGGGCTCGGTTTCGGTGGCCGTCACTGTGGACGGGTCGGACGACGGAAAGGTGGCGCGGTTGATCGTGTCCGACACCGGCCCGGGGATCGCCGCCGAGGATGCCGACAGGGCGTTCCGGCCGTTCGACCGTCTCGGGGCGGAGCGCAGCGGCGTACAGGGCACCGGGGTCGGGCTCACCCTGTCCAAGCACCTGGTGGAGCAGATGGGCGGCTCCATCGCCCTGCAGTCGGAGGCCGGCGCCGGCGCCACCTTCACCGTCTCGTTGTCGGTCGCCCCCGCTCCCCAGGCGCTGGACGCCGACGATGCTCCCGCCCGGCGTGAGACGACTGGTGGTGGACTGCGGATCCTGCACATCGAGGACAATCTGGCCAACCTCGAGCTGGTCGAGCAGATTCTGGCCCGGGCCGGCTCGGTGGAGCTTCGGGCGGCCATGTACGGAAGCCTCGGCCTCGAGCTGGCCCGCGAGCACCGCCCCGACCTGGTGCTGCTCGACCTGCACCTTCCGGACATGGCCGGCGCCGAGGTGCTGGAACGCCTGCGTGCCGACGCCGGCACGGCCGATATCCCCGTGGTGGTGGTGAGCGCCGACGCCACGCCGCACCACGTACGTCAACTCAAGGCCGGCGGCGTGGTCGCCTACCTCACCAAGCCCATCGACGTCCGTGAGCTGTTGCGGGTGGTGGAGACGGTGAGCGCCGGGAGCATGTCGTGACCCCACCCGCTACCCGACCGGCCACTTCGGCCGCCGCACGGCTGCAGCCGCCGTCCGGAGTGGCCCTGCGTACCGTCCTCGACCTGTCGAGCCAGGTGCTGTGCGTTTGCGACGTGCAGGGCCGGATCGTCTGGTCCAACTCGGGCTTCGAGCGCGCTCTCGGATACGGCCGGGAGAAGGTGGCCGGGCGTCGCCTGACGGAGCTGGCCGACGCAGAGGGCCGACGCGCCCTCGTCGGTGCCGGTTTCCCGGCCGATGGCAGCGCCGCCCATGCCGGAGACGGCGGACAGGCGGGTGCGGTCGACCGGCGGAGGGAGACGGCGGCACTGGTCACCATGTGCTGCAGCGACGGCGAGGTCCGCACCATCGACTGGCGGATCCGCCGGGATCAGGAGCGTGCGCTGATCTTCGCCGCCGGCAGGGACGTGACGGTGCAGGTGGCGGCCGACGAGGCGGTCAGGATCAGCGAGGCCCGGTTGCGCGCTGTGGTCGGGCACTCGCCGTCTGCCATCTTCGTCAAGAACCTGAGCGGCAGGTACCTCATGGCCAACGATGCGTGGTGCCGGCTGCTCGGTCGCAGCCCGGAGGAGGTCGTCGGGCTGACCGACCTCGACATCCACGCCGGCAACGCCCGGCGTCTGTCGGACATCGAGGGCCGGCTGGCCGTCGACCCGTCGGTGACCGGCGAGCTCCACATGGAGACGCCGAGCGGTCCGCACGACCTGCTGGTGTCGTGCTTCGTCCTGAGCGGCGACGACCGAAACCGCTACGCCGTGGGCGGGATCGCCGTCGACATCACCGAGCGGAAGTCGGTCGAAGCAGCCCTCAGGGAAGGAGAGCGGCTGCTCAGCGCCATGTTGGAGGCGAGCCCGGACATCATCTCCCTGCTCGACCACGACGGCCGGATCAACCACGTCAGCTCCGCCGAGAAGCAGCTCCTCGGTCACCGCCACGCCAATCCTTCCGGCACCGAGCTGTACCGCCTCGTCCATCCCGACGATTTCGACGAGGTCGCCTCGGCCTTCATCGCCATGGTCACCGGGTCGCGGTCCCAGCTCCACGTGCGCTACCGGGTGCGCCACGCCCGGGGCCACTGGGTCACCATGGACTCGCGCGCCCAGGCGCTGGTCGACGACGAGGGCCGTTTCC
>DATHCF010000425.1:0-6030 GCA_035319705.1 Acidimicrobiales bacterium
GCTCAGCCGCCCGATGCCCAAGAAGACACCGGGCGGCAGCCGCCCGCGCTGGTGGTGGATGGCGGTGATGGCCTTCTTCTTCGTGGTGCTGCTGCTGGTCGGACTGTGGCTGGTCGCCCACATCCGTCAACTGCGCAACTCCGGCAACCTCGGCACGGTCTCCGCCGTGTCGGCGGTGTCGGCGGTGTCGGCGGCGCCGGCATCAGCGCCGTAGCGCCGGCGCCTTCAGCGCCTGCAGCGGCTCCGGCTCAGGGCAGCTCGCCTGCCTCCCCGCCGTCGTCGGTGCCGTCGTCGCGCAGGTAGCGCTCCAGCTCGGCGGCCAGCTCGTCACCGGTGGGGATCTGGCCGAGATCGAGGGGGTTCCCCTCGGCCACGTCCACGTTGCGTTCCAGCTGATGCACCAGCTGGCTGTGTTCGGAGCTCTTGGCGATGAGCTCGTCCACCTGACTGCGTGCCGCGTCGGCCGAGGTGTGCAGCTCCGAGCTGTCGATGGAGAGCCCGGACAGTGCCGAGAGCCCGTCCAGAAGCGCGGCGCTGGCGGCGGGGAAGGCCATGCCCGCCACGTAGTGGGGCACGCGCGCCCACAGCCCCACCACCGGGACGCCGGCTTCGCCGAAGGCCAGCTCCAGCGCCCCCCACACCCCCGACGGCACGTCGATCTCGCCTTGGACCACGCCGACGCGCGGCACCAGCTCGGCCGACTGCGGCGGTGCGGTGGCGGCCAGCCGGATGGGCCTCGTGTGCGGAGCGGGAGCCGGGAAGGCGCCCAGTCCCACCGCCATGCGCACCCCGAGCGCCGTCGACAGCTCGACCACGTCGGCCACGAAGCTGTGCCAGCGGAAGTCCGGCTCGGGGCCGACCAGGTAGCACACGTCGTTGCCGGCCAGGTCCGTGCCCAGGCGCATCTGCACCAGCGGCCAGGTGAGCCCCTCGTTCACCCCATGGGCGATGTGGACCACCGGGCGCCGGGCCCGCTGGTCGAGGAGCGCTTCGCCATCGAAGGTGGCCACCAGCTCGGTTGGCTCCGCCGCCAGCAGCGCCGAGATGGCGCCGTCGGCGCCCAGGCCGGCATCGACCCATCCCTCCAGGACGACGACGAGGACCGGATGCTCGGGAGACCGCCCCCCATGGCGCTGGTAGAGGCTCGTCATGTGCGCTCGAGGGCGTCGCCGGCCGCCTCGGCCAGCTCGATCACACTGCGTCCGAAGCCCTCCACGCTGGAGCGGTCCCCGGCCGCCGCCCCGCCCACGTAACGGGCGTAGACGCCCTGCAGGATGCAGGCGAGCTTCCAGTAGCCGAAGGCCACGTAGTAGTCGAGCCGGGAGATGTCGCGTCCGGAGGCCGCGGCGTAGGCCGCCCGCATCTCGTTCCGGCTGGGGAAGCCGGGCAGCGTGGTGGGCGTCACCCCGACCAGCGCGGCCACGTCGCCGGGCTCGGTCCAGTAGACCATCAGCAGGCCGAGATCGGCGAGGGGATCGCCGAGCGTGCAGATCTCCCAGTCGAGCACCGCACGCACCGTGCCGTCTTCGGTCAGCACGGTGTTGTCCAAGCGGAAGTCGCCGTGCACGACGGTGCTCGACTCCTGTGGAGGGATGGCGGCAGCCAGCTTCTCGTGCACGGCGTCGACGATGGAGGCGGTGTCGATGCCGTCCTCCAACTGCGAGTTGCGGAACTGCTCGTGCCAGCGCCGCAGCTGCCGCTCGATGTAGCCCTGTCGCTTGGCGAAGTCGCCCAGTCCCACGGCGTCGACGTCGACGGCGTGGAGAGCAGCGAGCGTCTCGGCCAGCGAGCGCCCCGCCCGGGCCCGGCCCTTCTCGTCGAGGGCCGACTCGGCCGACGGCGCGTCACGAAGGATGTAGCCGTCGACGAACTCCATCACGTAGAAGGGCGCGCCGTTCACCTCGAGGTCCTGGCACAACCCGAGGGTCTCCGGCACCGGCACCGGGCTCGGGCCGAGGGCGGAGATGACGCGGTGTTCCCGGGCCATGTCGTGGGCGGTGGGGAGCACGTGGCTGAGCGGTGGCCGGCGCAGGGCGTAGCGGTGCCCGGCCGCGTCGGTCACCTGGTAGGTGAGGTTGGACCGGCCGCCGGCGATGAGGGAGAACTGAAGCGGCATCACCGCAGCCGGCACGCACTGCGCGAACCATGCCGAGACCCCTTCGACGTCGATTCCCTCGACCGCTCCGGCCGAGTGCCGTGCTGCGCCCGGCGTCGCTTCGCGGGGCCTGGCCATGGCTGGACCATACCGTCCGCCCGGTAGCCTCTTCATCGTGATCGACGTCACCGACGCCAGCTTCGAGCGCGACGTTCTCGAACGTTCCGACCAGGTTCCGGTCGTGGTCGACCTGTGGGCGCCGTGGTGCGGTCCGTGCCGCACCCTGGGGCCGATCCTGGAGCAGGTGGTGGAGTCCACCGGCGGGGCGGTGGAGCTGGTCAAGGTGAACGTGGACGACAATCCCCGGGTGGCGGCCACCTTCCAGGTGCAGTCGATACCGGCGGTGTACGCCCTGCGGGAGCGCAAGGTGGTCGACGGCTTCGTCGGCGCCCTGCCCGAAGCGCAGGTGGCGGAGTTCGTGGCCCGGCTGGCTCCGGCGCCGTCCGAGGCCGACCGGCTGCTGTCCAAGGGCGACGAGCAGTCGCTGCGCCAGGCGCTGGAGCTCGAGCACGATCATCCCGGGGCGGTGCTGGCCCTGGCCAGGGTGCTCCTCGACCGGGGCGACAGCGCCGGTGCCCTCGAGCTCTTGGCCCGCATCCCGGAGACGGCGGAGTCCCGTCAGCTCGCCGCCGAGGCGCGCCTCGTTGCGTCGCAGGTCGACGTCCCCGCCGACGGCGTCGACGCCCTGCTCGACTCGTTGCTCGAGCGGGTGAAGGACGACGAGGCGGCGCGCCAGGAGTACCTGGACCTGCTCGAGACCCTGCCGGCCGGCGACCCGCGCGCCGGGACCTATCGCAAGGCGCTGGCCTCCCGCCTCTTCTGACGGCTCTTCTGAGCCTGTCCACGGGGGCGGCCTATCGTCGCCCGGTGCACCTGAGCCTGGGCGGGCGCCGATACGACCTCCGGAGCCGGGCCCTCGTGATGGGCATCTTGAACCGGACGCCGGACTCCTTCTTCGACGGTGGAGCCACCTTCTCCTTCGACGCCCTGCTGGTGCGGGCCGAGCAGCTGGTGCACGACGGCGCGGACATCCTCGACGTCGGGGGGGTGAAGGCGGGGCCCGGTCCCGAGGTGGGCGAGTCGGAGGAGCTGGACCGGGTGGTGCCGGTGGTCGACGCCCTGCATCGGCGCTTCGAGTTGCCCATCTCGGTCGACACCTGGCGGGCGTCGGTGGCGCGTGCCGCCTTCGCCGCCGGCGCGGTGATGGGTAACGACATCAGCGGGTTCGCCGATCCCGGTTATCCGCGCGCCGCCGCCGACGCCGGTGCCGCGGTGGTGGCCACCCACATCCGCCTCGCCCCGCGGGTGCCGGATCCCGAGCCGCACTACGACGATCTCGTCGGCGAGGTCGAAGCCTTCCTCCTCGAGCGCGCCGCGAGGGCGCGCGCATGCGGCATCCCGGCCGACCGGGTGGTGATCGACGCCGGGCTGGACCTCGGCAAGACGGCCGAGCAGTCGCTCGAGCTGCTGCGCGCCTCGCCGCGCCTGGCCGCCGGCGGATATCCGCTGCTGCTGTCCGCCTCCAACAAGACGTTCCTCGGCAGGACCTTCGACCTGGCCATCGACGAGCGAGCCGAGGCGTCGCTCGCGGCGCTGGCCGTGGGGGTGTCGCTCGGCTGTCGCATCGTGCGCGTCCACGACGTGGCCGGCGCCCGCCAAGCCTGCGACGTGCTCGGCGCCGTGCTGGACACGCCATGACGGCCCAGGGAGCCGCCGCCGGAGTGGCGCTTCCGGCCTACCTGGTGCGCGGCGACGACCCGTCGCTCGTCGCCCAGGCGGTGGCCGACCTGCTCGAGGAGCTGCTCGGGGACCGGGACCCCGACAGCACCGTGGAGGAGCACGGTGGAGCCGGCGAGGACATCGACGTCGACCGGGTGGTCGACGCCTTGACCACCCCGCCGTTCCTGCTCGACCGGCGGGTGGTGGTGGTGCGCGACGCCGGGCGGTTGGTGGCAGCCGACGCCGCTCGACTGGTGTCGCTGCTGGCCCAGCCGCTGGAAGGGGTGGTGCTGGTGCTGGCCGGCGGTGGGGGGAGCGTGCCTGCCGCACTGGACAAGGCGGTTCAGCGCGTGGGCGCCGTCGTCGACGCCAACGCAGGCACCGGCCGCGCCCGCACGCAATGGCTGTCGGAGCGTTTGCGTGACGCTCCCGTCCGGCTCGACGCCCGCGCCGCCGCCGCGGTGGGCGAGCACCTGGGCCAGGACCTTGGGCGTCTGCGCGGGCTGCTCGATTCGCTGGCCGCCGCCTACGGCGAGGGAGCGGGCATCGGCGAAGAGCGCCTGGCGCCGTTTCTCGGCGAAGCCGGCTCGGTGGCGCCGTGGGACCTGACCGACGCCGTCGACGCCGGCGACGCGCCCGGTGCGCTCCAGGCCCTGCACCGTCTGCTCGGCGCCGGCGGCATGCACCCACTGGCGGTGATGGGCGTGCTGCACCGTCACGTGCAGGCCATGCTCCGCCTCGACGGCGCCCCGGTCACCACCCCCGAAGAGGCAGCGGCGCTCATCGGGGCTCGCAGCGTCTATCCCGCCCGAAAGGCCCTCGAGCAGGGCCGGCGGCTGGGCGCGGCACGCATCGGCCGGGCCGTCGTGCTGCTGGCCGAAGCCGACCTGGACCTGCGGGGGCGCAGCGCGCTGGGCGACGAGATCGTGCTCGAGGTGCTGGTGGGCCGGCTGGCCAGGCTGTCGGCGTCGGCGGAAGCGGGAACGCGCAAGCGCAGCGGGCGTCAGGCCGTGGCCCGCCGGCGCTGAGGGCCGACGCCGATCAGCCCGGCAGCGGGTCGGTCGACTGCTGGCCGCCGTCGGAGACGTGCTCGGTCCAACGGGTGCCGTCCCAGTAGCGCTGCTCGTGGCGCTTGCTCGGATCGGGGTACCAGCCGAACGGCGGGTTCGAGGTGGGCTCAGCGGTGTAGCCGGCCTGCGGGTAGGGCGCCGAGGAGCCGGGATATGGCGACACCGGCGCCTGTCCCGGGTACGGCGGCGGTCCGCCCCCGGGGTAGGCGGGGGGCTCGTTCGATTCGCCTTCGGGCCCCGACTCGCGCGGCGGGGGATAGGGCGACCACGGCGCCGTGGAGATGTCGGTTGGCCCGGGCGACTGCGGCGGCCAGCCATATCCGGGGCCGCCGCCGCCGTAGGGACCGCCGCCGCCGTAGGGACCGCCGCCCTGGCGCTCCACGGCCAGCAGCCGGGGACGGATCATGGCCCAGTACAGCAGCCCGACGATGATCGAGATGAACCCGAGCAGGATCACGAAGACGACTTCCAGCACGATCCACAGCGCCTTGTTGGAGCCTGCCTGCTGCCACTGGGTAGCCGGGCGCCGGGCCATGTCGACGATGGTCACGATGGCGAAGATCAGCGAGACGAGGCCGACGAGAAGGAAGACCGGCCCGACAGTGACAGCGGCGAGGAGCACGAAGGGCCGAGACCTCGGGAGCCCGGCTACTCGCCGGCGGTGAGGGCGCGCGCCCGGCGCATCAAGCTCGACTTGCGGTTGGCGGCCTGGTTCTTGTGGATGACGCCCCGGGCGGCTGCGGTGTCGATGCGCTTGACCGCGGCGCGCAACAGCTCGGCCGCGTTCTCCTCCCCGCTCGACAGCGCGGAGACGGCGGACTTGGTGCGGGTGCGCATCTCCGAGCGCACCGCCTTGTTGCGCAGGCGGCGACGCTCGTTCTGCCGGTTCCGCTTGATCTGGCTCTTGATATTGGCCATGAAGCCCAAGAGGCTACCAGGCCGGCGAGTGCACCGGCGCCCCCCCGGTACGCTCGAAGGACTGTGATCGACCCGGCCACCATCAGGAATTTCTCCATCATCAGCCACGTCGACCACGGAAAGTCGACGCTGTCGGACCGCATCCTGGAGCTCACCGGGGCGGTCGAC
>DATHCF010000426.1:0-10925 GCA_035319705.1 Acidimicrobiales bacterium
TCCTGGCCGGAGCCCCTCGCGCTACGCTGCTGCGAGCGACCGGTCGAGTCACGCAGGGCCGTTCGCCGTTGTCGGTTGACGCTTCGTCTCCCGCAAGTCAGAGCATGCGTGGGAATGAGGCATCAACATGGCTGAAGGCACTGTGAAGTGGTTCAACTCGACCAAGGGCTACGGCTTCGTCACCCCTGACGACGGTTCGCCCGACGTTTTCGTCCACTACTCGGCGATCGAGGGCAGCGGCTACCGCGAGCTGGTCGAGGGTGAGCGGGTCGAGTTCGACGCCACCGCCGGGCAGAAGGGGCCGCAGGCCACCAAGGTCCGCCGCCTCTAGGTTCGGCAGCGAGGGCCGCCGGTGGCATTCGGCGGCCGTGCGCCCCGGGCCGGGCGCGCCAACCCTTCCGTCGGGCGCGTGAACGCCCTGGTCCGCCGCGGCGACGCCCCGGCACCCAGGGCGGGCGCGTCGAGACTCACGGGGAGCCGGCAGTAGCGTCGATCCGCGTGTCCGGCTTGCCCGATCCGACGTCGCACCCCGCCGGTATCGACCCGGGCGACGTTCCGGTGCACGTGGGGTGCGTCATGGACGGCAACGGCCGCTGGGCGAGCCGCCGGGGGCTGCCCCGTACCGAAGGCCACGCCGCGGGTGAGGCGGCCATGTTCGACGTGGTGGAGGGCGCGCTCGAGATCGGGGTCCAGTGGCTCACGATGTTCGCCTTCTCCACCGAGAACTGGCGGCGCCCGCCCGACGAGGTGCGCTACCTCATGGGGTTCAACGAGTCGCTGTTGGTGCGGCGCCGCGACGAGCTGCACGACAAAGGAGTGCGTATCCGCTTCGCCGGCCGCCGGGACTGGCGCGTCCCGCGCCGGGTGCTGCGCCGGATGGACGAGTCGAGCGAATTGACCAAGGGCAACAGGCGGATGACCCTCACCATGGCCTTCAACTACGGAGGCCGGGCGGAGATCGTCGACGCGGTGCGGGCGCTGGTGTCCGAGGGCATCGCCCCGGGGCGCATCGACGAGCGTTCCATTCGCGCCCATCTGTACTTTCCGGACCAACCCGATCCGGACCTGGTCATCCGCACCTCCGGCGAGTACCGGATCTCGAACTTCCTGCTGTGGCAGCTGGCCTACAGCGAGCTCGTCTTCAGCGACGTGCTGTGGCCCGACTTCCGCCGGGAGCACCTCTTCGCCGCGGTAGCCGAGTACCAGGGCCGCGAGCGGCGTTACGGGGGGCTGCGGCGGTGAGCACAGTGGCGCGGGTGCTGGCCTACGTCCTCGGCGTGGCGGTGGCGGCCCTGGTAGTGGTCCTGGCCCTCGCCGGGGTGACCGCGGCCATCGCCCTGGTGGTGACCGCCATCGTCCTGGTGGCCCTCATCGCCATGGGCAGCCTCATGGGCGGCGGGCGGCGGCCGAGTCTTCCGCCGGCGCCCTGGCCGCCTGGGGGCCCGGCCGGCGTCGAGCCGCTGCCGGCCGACCGCGGGGACGAGCAGCCGCCGGCCGACCCCGGCGCTGTCGCCAAGGAGGGCGACGGGGGCGGGACAATGGGCGGGTGAGCCTCTACCGCGACGAAGGAGTGGTGCTGCGCACCATGCGTCTCGGGGAAGCCGACCGGATCGTGGCCCTTTTGACCCGGGACCATGGCAAGGTCCGGGCGGTGGCCAAAGGGGTGCGGCGCACCACCTCCAAATTCGGCGGGCGGCTCGAGCCCATGTCGCACGTGGCGCTTTTGTGCTGGAAGGGCCGCGAGCTCGACATCGTCAACCAGGCCGAGGTGCTCGACTCCTTCCGCCGGGTACGCGAGGACCTGAGCCGGGTGGCCAAGGCCTTCACCGTGCTCGAGGTGGCCGACCAGCTCGCCCAGGAGCACCTGCCGGCCCCCCGCCTCTACCAGATGCTGGTGGGAGCGCTGCGTGCGCTCGAGCAGGCCGACTCGGCCCTGCTCGTGCCCGGCTTCCTGTTGAAGGCCCTGGTGCTCGAGGGTTCGGCCCCCATGGTGGACGCCTGCGCCTCCTGCGGCTTCGAGGGGGAGCTCGTGGCCTTCGACCTGACCCAGGGCGGTGCGCTGTGCCGAGAATGCCGGCGGGGCCGTCCGGTGTCACCGGCGGCGCTCGAACTGGTGCGCCGCACCCTGAGCGGCGGCCTGGCCGGCGTGCTGGCCGAGGAGCCTTCGGCAGTCACCGACGAAGTGGCGTCCCTGGCGGGAGCGGCGATGGAGGTGCACCTCGACCGCCGGTTGCGCAGCCTCCGCTCCACCCCGGTCTGAGACGAGCCCGGTCCGAGGCGAGCGCCAGTGCCCGGCGGATTCGGTGTCTACGTGCACGTGCCGTTCTGCGCCACACGTTGCGACTACTGCGCCTTTGCCACCTGGACCGACCGCGACGACCTGATGGTCGCCTACGCCGCGGCGTGCGTGGCCGAGATCACGCGGGCCAAGGAGGAGGAGGCCCTGCCGCCGGCGACGAGCATCTTCGTGGGTGGCGGCACCCCTTCTCGGCTGCCGGGGGAGCTCCTGGCCGGGATCCTGCACACCGTGGCGCGCACCGAGGGGGCGGAGGTGACCGCCGAGTGCAACCCCGAGGGCGCCAGCGCGGAGCTGTTCGCCTGTTGGCGTGCCGCCGGCGTGACGCGCGTGTCCTTCGGGGTGCAGTCGATGGTCCTGCACGTCCTCGCCGGCCTGGGGCGACACCACGACCCGGCGACGGTGGCCCGGGCGCTGTCTCTGGCCGCGGACTTCGGCTTCGAGGTGAACGTGGACCTCATCTTCGGCGCGCCGTCGGAGAGCGACGGCGACTGGCAGCGCACCCTCGATGCCGTGCTGGCACTCGAGCCTCGTCCGGACCACGTGAGCGCCTATGCCCTGACGGTGGAGCCCGGGACACCGCTGGCACGTGACCCGCAGCGCCACCCCGATCCCGATGTCCAGGCCCGCCGTTACGAGACGGCCGATCGCCTTCTTCGGCGAGCGGGGCTCCGCTGGTACGAGGTCTCGAACTGGGCGGTTGCGGGACACGAGTGCCGCCACAACCAGTTGTACTGGCGGCAAGGCGAGTACCGCGGCGTGGGCTGTGCCTCTCACTCGCACCGCGGCGGTCGCCGGTGGTGGAACATCCGCACGCCCGAGCGGTACGTGTCGGCCATCTCCTCCGGCCGCCCGGCGATGGCCGGAGAAGAGGTACTGAACGAGGACGAGCGCGACCTGGAGGCGCTGGTACTCGCGGTGCGGACGGCCGAGGGCGTGCCCGAGTGGGCCGTGCCGGACGACCCCGAGCTGCGCACCTTGATACGCCGGCGCCACGGACGAGCGGTGCTCACGTTGCGGGGCCGGTTGTTGGCGGACGAGGTGGCCAGGCGGCTGCGGGTGCCCAGTATCCTGCCGGCATGAACGAGCAGGGTGCGCCGCCGGCAGGCGCTGACGACCTCATGGAGAAGGTCGTCAACCTGTGCAAACGCCGTGGCTTCATCTTCCCCTCGGCCGAGATCTACGGCGGGTTCCGCTCGACCTACGACTACGGGCCGCTCGGCGTGAACATGCTGCGCAACGTGAAGAACGCGTGGTGGCGGGCCATGGTCCAGCTGCGCGACGACGTGGTCGGCATCGACGCTGCCATCCTGTCCAGTCCCAAGATCTGGGAGGCGTCGGGGCACCTGGCTACCTTCACCGACCCGCTCGTCGACTGCCGCAACTGCCACGAACGCTGGCGGGCCGACAAGATCGGCGACAGCTGTCCGAACTGCGGCTCCACCGACCTCACCGAGCCGAGGGCGTTCAACCTCATGTTCAAGACGCATGCCGGGCCCATCGAGGACGAGGGCGCCGTGGCGTACCTGCGCCCCGAGACGGCCCAGGGCATGTTCGTCAACTTCGCCAACGTGCTGCAGACCGTCCGCAAGAAGCCCCCCTTCGGCATCGCCCAGGTGGGCAAGTCGTTCCGCAACGAGATCACGCCCCAGAATTTCGTCTTCCGCACCCGCGAGTTCGAGCAGATGGAGATGGAGTACTTCGTCCCCCCCGGTGAGGCCGACACCTGGTTCGCCTACTGGGTGGAGGAGCGCTCCAGGTGGTACCGGGAACTGGGCATTCCCGACGACAAGCTCCGCGTCCGCCACCACAGCGCCGAAGAGCTCTCGCACTACTCGTCGGGCACGGCCGACGTGGAGTTCCTCTTCCCGTGGGGCTGGGACGAGCTCGAGGGTATCGCCAACCGCACCGACTACGACCTGAAGGCACACGCGGCGCTGTCGGGCGAGCGGCTCGAGTACTTCGACCAGTCCACCGGTGAGCGCTACGTGCCGTACGTGATCGAGCCGGCCGCAGGAGCGACACGGACGATGATGGCCTTCCTGCTGGCCGCCTACGACGAAGACGAGGTCGGCGGTGAGAGCCGCACGGTGCTGCATCTCGACCACCGGCTCGCCCCGTACCAGGTGGCCGTGCTGCCGTTGTCGAAGAACGACGCCCTGGTTCCGCTGTCGCGCCAGGTGCTTTCCGCTCTGCAGCCGCTCGTGATGTGCGACTTCGACGTCACCCAGTCCATCGGGCGCCGATATCGCCGCCAGGACGAGGTCGGCACCCCTCTGTGCGTCACCGTGGACTTCGACTCGCTGGAGGACAAGGCGGTGACAATTCGCGACCGCGACACCACCGGGCAGGTGCGCGTTCCCATCGACGCCCTGCCCGAGGAGATCGGCACCAGGCTCGTCTGATCCTCAGGCGCGTGGGCCGACCATCAGGCGTCGGCCGCCAGCGGCGGGGCGTCGAGCGCGCAGTGGAGGGACGGAGCGCCGCCGGACCCCGGTACCCCAGCCGCAGGGAGGGTGTTGCGAATGCCGAAAGCGGCGAACAGACCGCCCGCCACGCACCATAGAGCGGCGATTTCCACCGCCGTGCGGAAACCGTGGGCCAGCGAATGGGGATGCAGGTAGGCGCTGCCGACGAGGCCGCTCAGCGCCGGCAGGACGGACACGGCGATCAAGCCCCCGAAGCGAGCCACGTCGTTGTTGAATGCGGAGGCCAGCCCGGTGTGGCGATCGTCGACCGAGCCCATGGCCGTCGCCGTCAGCGGGGCCACGGTGATCACCAGCCCCGCGGCGAAGACCACGACCCCCGGCAGGGCACCAGCCAGATAGGACGAGTGGTCGCTCGTGCGGACGAGCAGCGCCAGGCCTGCGCCGACCACCAGTGGGCCGAGGCTCATCTGCAGACGGGGCCCGATCCGGGCGGCCAGCCGACCGGATCGGGCCGACAGCAGCAGCATCAGGGCGGTGATGGGCAGCAGCGACATCCCGGCGTCGAGCGGACTGTAGCGATCGACCACCTCCAGCTGCACGGGAAGAAGGAACAGCGTTCCTCCCAAGGCGGCGTACACCAGCAAGGTGACGAGGTTGGAGGCGGTGAACTGTCTAGACCGAAAGACGCCCAGTGGCACGAGCGGGTTCCGGCTGTGCCGCTCTACGACCACGAAAGCGACGCCGGCAGCGGCGGCGGCTGACAGGGCGCCGACCACCGGCGCCGATGCCCACCCCATGACCGGTCCCTCCACCAGGGCATAGGTCAGACCGGCCAGGAGCACGACGGTGAGCGTCGCCCCCGGCGTGTCGAGCGTGCTGGATTCGTCGCCTCGGGACTCGGGCACGTGGCGGGCGGTGACGGCCAGGGCGGCCAAGGCAACGGGCACGTTGACGAGGAAGATCCAGCGCCACGAAGCCGCGCTGATCAGATACCCACCAAGCAAGGGGCCGGCGGCGGTGGCCAATCCACTGAACCCCGACCACGCCCCGATGGCGCGTCCGCGGTCATCCGGGTGGAAGGACGCTTCGATGATGGCGAGGCTGCCCGGGGTCAGCAGGGCCGCGCCAATGCCCTGCAGAAAGCGGGTCACGATGAGCACGGAGGCGTCGGGCGCCAGGGCACAGGCAGCGGATGCCACGGTGAACCATGCCATGCCGATGGCGAAGATCCGCTTGCGTCCAAGCTCGTCGCCGAGACCGCCACCGGCGAGCAGGAGCGCGGCCAGCGTCAGCAAGTAACCGTCCACCACCCACTGAATGGTCACCACCGATGCGTGGAACTGGCGACCGATGGCCGGCAATGCGATGCCGACCACTGTGCTGTCGATGCTGGCCATGGAGGACCCGAGCACGGTGGCCAGGAGCGTCCACCGTCCGGGCGCCGAGCTCAGGCGCAGCTTCACCGTGGAGAGCGGCGCTCAGGCCGGCAGCAGGAACAACTCGTCTGGATAACACCAAGCCCAGTCCTCACCTGGCTCTTCCGACCGCATGATGGGATGCGACGTGGCGTGGAAGTGGGCGGTGGCGTGGCGACGCGGCGAGTTGTCACAGCACCCCACGTGGCCGCACTCGAGACACAGCCGTAGATGCACCCACTGGGTCCCTTCGCGCAGGCAATCCTCACACGCTCCCGGCGTCGCCGGCTGCACGTCACGGACTTCGCCGAGGTGGCCGCAGGTGCGCTCGACAGGCCGGCCACTCGAGTCACCGGCCACTTTGTAGCGGGGAGCGCTCATCGGTTCCTCCTTTTTATCCAGTCTGCCGTTGCCGCGCTCGAGGCGCGGCCATGCCTGCACGGATGAACTCGAGGAATCCTTCCTGACGGGCGCCGGTTCCAGCCGGGAGCGGGCGAATGCGGCACTAGGCTCAGGCGACCCCCTCACTCCGCCCGGGAGGCGCGATGCCCTTCGTCTTCGACTTCGATCATCTGCACCGCCGCCCGCCGATGGAGCTCAAGGACCTGCTCGGAGGCAAGGGGGCGAACCTGGCCGAGATGACCTCAGTGCTGGGTCTGCCGGTGCCGCACGGGTTCACCATCTCTACCGACGCCTGTCGCGCCTACATGCACGGCGGATGGCCCGAGCGCCTCAGCGCCGAGGTGCAACGTGCCCGTGCCCGGCTCGAGCGGAAGATGGGCAAGCGACTGGGCGACCCCGTCGATCCTTTGTTGGTGAGCGTGCGTTCGGGGGCCAAGTTCTCCATGCCCGGGATGATGGACACCGTGCTCAACCTGGGGCTCAACGACGCATCGGTGGAGGGGCTGGCCAAGCAGACCGACGACGAACGCTTCGCCTACGACTCCTATCGCCGCTTCCTCTCGATGTACGGCCGCATCGTGCTGGGCATGCCGGGCGAGCCGTTCGACGGGCTCTTCGACGCGGCCAAGGCCCGGGCCGGCGCCCGCTCCGACGCCCAAGTGCCGGTGGAGGAGCTGCGCGCCCTGGTCGACTCCTACCAGGACCTCGTGTTCGAGGAGACGGGTGAGCCGTTCCCCCAGGACCCCGACGCCCAGCTGCGCGGCGCCATCGAAGCGGTGTTCCGGTCGTGGAACGGACCGCGGGCCATCACCTACCGGGAGCACGAGGGGATCTCCCACGACCTGGGCACGGCCGTCAATATCCAGGCCATGGTGTTCGGCAACCGCGACGAGCAGTCGGGCACCGGCGTGGGCTTCACCCGTGACCCGGCCACCGGCGCCAAGGGGGAGTACGGGGATTTCCTGGTCAACGCCCAGGGCGAGGACGTGGTGGCGGGGATCCGCAACACCGAGCCGCTCTCCGCCCTCAAACAGCGGTTCCCGAAGATCCACCGTCAGCTGCTCGAGATCTTCGCCCGCCTCGAACGTCACTACCGCGACATGTGTGACACCGAGTTCACCATCGAGCAGGGAAAGCTGTGGATGCTGCAGACCCGTGTGGGCAAGCGCACCGGCCCTGCCGCGCTGCGCATGGCGGTGGACATGACCAGGGACCGGTCCATCCGCCTGACCAAGCAGGAGGCGGTGTCGCGCATCACGGCCGAGCATCTCGAGCAGGTGCTCCACCCTCAGTTCGCCGGCTCGGGGTACAAGGTGCTCACCAGCGCGCTGGGCGCGTCGCCGGGCGCGGCGGTGGGCCGCGTCTACTTCACTGCCGACGACGCGGCGGCGGCGGCGGCAAACGGCGAGCTCGTCATCCTGGTTCGCACCGAGACGTCGCCGGAGGACGTCCATGGCATGCTCGCCTCCCAGGGGATCCTCACCGCCCGGGGCGGGCTCGTGTCGCACGCCGCGGTGGTGGCCAGAGGTTGGGGCAAGCCGGCCGTGGTGGGAGCGGAGAAGCTGCGGATCGAGGGCGAGGCCTTTCGGGTGGGCGACACCGTCGTCCGCCGAGGTGAGTGGATCTCGATCGACGGCACCGCCGGCGACGTGGTGTTGGGCCAGGTCCCGCTGACCGCCGCGTCCCCGCCGGCGGAATTCGAGGTACTGCTCGGCTGGGCCGACGCCATCCACAAGGGCAAGCTGGGCGTGCGGGCCAACGCCGATACCGGCTCCGACGCCGCCAACGCCCGGCGTCTCGGTGCCGAGGGGATCGGCCTGTGCCGGACCGAGCACATGTTCATCGCCGAGGACCGCCTCCCCATCGTGCGGCGCATGATCCTGGCCGACACGGCGGCTGAGGAGGAGTCCGCCCTGGAAGAGCTTCGGGTGGCCCAACGCGCCGACTTCATCGACATCCTCGCCGCCATGGACGGGCTCCCGGTGACCGTGCGCCTGCTCGACCCGCCGCTGCACGAGTTCCTCCCCGACACCGAGGAGCTGGCTGTCAAAGATGCCACCACCGGGCTCGAACCCGGAGAGCGCAAGCTGTACTCGGCGGCTCTGCAGTGGAAGGAGTTCAACCCCATGCTGGGCACGCGGGGGGTGCGCCTCGGCGTCATCAAGCCGGGTCTGTACGCCATGCAGGTGCGCGCCCTCGTGGAGGCGGCGCTCGAGCGCATGCAGGCGGGCGGGAACCCGATCGTGGAGGTCATGATCCCCCTCACCATCACCGGCGCCGAGATGGCGTTGGCCCGCTCCTGGGTGGAGGATGCCATCGCCCGGACACTCGCCGCCGCCCGAGCCCCTGCCGGCCGAGCCCGGCGCCGGCGGCTGCATGTGCTCATCGGCACCATGATCGAGACGCCCCGCGCCGCGCTGCGGGCTGGAGAGATCGCCGAGTACGCCGAGTTCTTCTCCTTCGGCACCAACGACCTCACCCAGATGACGTTCGGCTTCAGCCGGGACGACGTCGAGGGACGGATGATGTCCGCCTACCTGGAGAAGGGATTGTTGGCCCACAACCCCTTCGAGGTGGTCGACGCCGAAGGGATCGGGGAGCTCGTCCGGTTGGCGACCGAGCGCGGCAGGGCGACCCGGCCCACGCTCAAGGTCGGCGTGTGCGGGGAGCACGGGGGTGACCCCGACTCCATCGCCTTTTTTGCTTCTGCCGGCCTCGACTACGTGAGCTGCTCGCCCTTCCGGGTGCCCATCGCCCGGCTGGCCGCCGCCCAAGCGGTCGTGAGCGCTACACCGGCCCGGCGTCCGGCGAAGTCGGGACCGAGGCGAGCCAAGCGGACCACCGGGGGAGCGGCCAAGCGCGGCGCGGCCAACCGCGGTGCGGCCAAGCGCGGTGCGGCCAAGCGCGGTGCGGCCAAGGCCGTGGCCAAGCGGACCCTGGCGAGGCGCAGCGCGGCCTCGCGGACCCCGGCGAGGCGGACTGCGGCCAAGCGGACGACCGCTACCGGTGGTGCGCGCCGGCTGTCCGCCCGGCGCAGAGCACCGACCGGACGTCGTTAGCCCAGCCGGCCTGTACCGTCCAGCCGATGGCCATCCCCGAGGAGGACGTGGCCCGGGTGCGGGCGGCCACCGACATGGTGGCGCTCGTCTCCGAGCACTCGGCCCTGAAGCGCCAGGGAACGCGATGGGTCGGCCTCTGCCCGTTCCACCAGGAGAAGACCCCCTCCTTCTCGGTCAACGCCGAGATGGGCGTGTTCTACTGCTTCGGTTGCCAGCGCTCGGGTGACGCCATCACCTTCGTGCGCGATATCGAACACGTGGAGTTCGTAGAAGCGGTGCGGCGCCTGGCCGAACGCGCCGGCATCAGCATCACCGAGGACGCTGCGGCATCCGCAGAACGGCGTCGTCGGAATCCGCTCTACGAGGCCGTGGCCAAGGCCGTCGACTTCTACCACGAGCGCCTGCTCTCCTCGCCCGACGGGGGCCCGGCGCGCGACTACCTGCGGTCGCGCGGCTATGACGGTGAGGTCGTACGCCGGTTCCAGCTCGGATGGGCGCCCGACGACTGGGATCTGCTGTCCAGGCACCTGTCGGTATCCCCGCAGATTCTGTCCGATGCAGGGCTGGGATTCGTCAACCGGCGCGGCCGTCAGCAGGACGCCTTTCGGGCACGCGTCATCTTCCCCATCTTCGACCCGTCGGGACGGCCCATCGCCCTGGGGGGTCGGATTCTGCCGCCGCCCGATGCCACCGCCGGCCGCCCTTCCACCGAACCGAAGTACAAGAACTCCGCCGACGGCCCGATCTACAGCAAGCGCCGCACGTTGTACGGGCTCAACTGGGCCAAGAAGGACGTGATCGACAGCGGCGAAGTCATCGTGTGCGAGGGGTACACCGACGTGATCGGCTTCTTCCAAGCCGACCTTCCCCGGGCGGTGGCCACCTGTGGGACGGCGTTGGGGGAAGACCACTTCCGCCTTTTGCGCAACTTCGCCAAGCGCGTGGTGCTGGCCTACGACGCAGACGCCGCCGGCCAATCCGGCGCCGGACGGGTATACGAGTGGGAGCGCCTGCACGAGGTCGAGCTGGCGGTGGCGGACCTGCCGCCCGGGGCCGACCCGGCTGACCTAGCCCGATCGGATCCGGCGGCCTTACGTGCGGCGGTGGCTGCCGCCCAGCCCTTCTTGCGCTTTCGCGTCGAGCGGGTGTTGGCATCTGCCGACCTGGGTGGGGCCGAGGGCCGGGCCAGGGCTGCGGAAGAGGCGTTGGCGGCCGTTGTGGAGCACCCGAACGAACTGGTGCGCGACCAGTACCTCATGTTGGTGGCGGACCGGTGCCGTCTGGACCCGGCGATGCTCCGCCCGGTTGCCGCCCGGCTGCTCGA
>DATHCF010000427.1:0-3581 GCA_035319705.1 Acidimicrobiales bacterium
GATCTTGGATCTTCACATGCGGGGTTGGAGCCGTAAGGATGGACTCCCAACCGGACGACCTAGGAGAATGACCTGGCGCATGACCTTGTTGAGGTGCATGGCCGTTGCGGGCAACAGTTCGCTGCGCTAGTCGCTGGCGTAGGCCCTGAACAGTGGTACGACGAGACCCCGTGTACCGAGTGGGACGTGCGGATGCTGGTCCACCACCTGCTCTACGAGCAACGCTGGGTCCCACTCCTTCTCGAAGGCCTGACGATCGCAGAGGTCGGCGATCGCTTCGACGGCGATCTCATGGGCGACGATGCCATGACTTGGGCGGGTGTGTTGGCGTCCTCGATAGAGGAAGCTCACGCAGCCGTGGCCCGGCCTAACGCTCTCGAGCGGACGGTGCACCTTTCCTACGGTGACACCTCCGGGGAGGAGTACGTGATGCAGCTGACGGGCGATCTCGCCATACATGCCTGGGATCTTGCCCGGGCTACCGGGCAGGACGACGCAATCGACCCCGGCGCCATTGCGCTGCTGCTTCCGTGGGCAGAGGCGTACGCCGAGCTACTGGCAGGATCGGGGATGTTCGGATCTCCGGTTGACCTCGGCCCCAACGCCCACGACGAGGTCCGCTTGCTTGGCTTGGTCGGTCGCCACGCCTGAGTTAGGGCCCCTACCAGAGAACTGGCGGACCCTTCGGTCGACCGTGGTTGAGCGACGAGATCTGGACGCTGGCCACTGGCGTTCATTGTGGCGATAGGCCGACCGATATGTGCCTGAGTGGGTAGAGGAGGGGGGTGGGTCGCCCATAGCGGCTGATCCCGGGCGGGTCGGCTCCTTCGATGACAGCGCGTTGACAGCCAAACTCTCACCAATGGGGTCCGCTGGCAACCAACGGTGACCGGTGAACAACTCGGAGAAGTGCTGCTCAGAGCACCTTTGGCCGTCAGCGACCAACTGCGGCCCGTGACCGGGCTCAGACTCATAACCCGAAGGTCGCGGGTTCAAATCCCTCCCCCGCCACTAATAAGAGCAGGTCAGAGGGGGTTTCCTGTGATCGGGAAATCCCCTTTTGTTGCGTCTCGGGGGGCTGCGAATCCCGACAGGACCTCGCTTTGCCGGCCAGGTCGCGGCCGGTTGCATGGCGGCATGCCGGCTGTCACGTGCTGGCCGACGGTCATGGCGGAGCCGAACCTCCCAGCCGCTCGCTCACGTCCATCACGGGCGCCCCGGGCTTGGTGCAGAAGCGAACCGTGCGGGTGTCGGACGTCATGGAAGCAATGCGCGGGAATCGAGCGATCACAACTCGTCGGTACCTCGGTGCCATGATGGGCCAGATGCCAGCCACCGTTGATGCCTGGATGCAGCATCCCACTCTTCGGCAAATCAACCACGAGATGTTCGACAGCCTCCGGCGTTGGACTGGGCTGGAGCGCTTCGAAGACGAAGTGCCCCTCGACCTCACCATCGCAGCCATGGATGCCGCAGGGGTCGAGATAGGCATCATCTCCGCCTGGTACGGGCCTCAGGGAGACCTCATCAACAACGACGAAGTGTCGTCCTGTGTGCGCCAGCAGCCGGATCGGCTCCGGGCCGTGGCCGGGGTCGATCTGTCGAGGCCGATGGTGGCGGTCAGGGAGCTACGCAGGCGGGTCGACGACGAGGGATTTGTGGCACTGCGGATCATCCCGTGGCTCTGGGAATTGCCGCCGACCGATCGGCGCTATTACCCCCTGCTTGCCACCTGTGTCGATCTCGAAGTTCCGTTCTGCACGCAGGTGGGTCACACCGGCCCGTTGCGGCCGTCGGAAACCGGCCGACCAATACCGTACATCGACCAAGTGGCGATCGACTTCCCTGAGCTGGTGATCGTCTGTGGGCACATCGGCTATCCGTGGACTGCCGAGATGATCGCCGTTGCTGACAAGCACCCCAACGTCTACATCGACACGAGTGCCTACACCGTTCGACGCTACCCTCCGGAGCTCGTCGACTACATGAAGGGCCGAGGCAAGCGGAAGGTCCTATTCGGCTCCAACTACCCCATGATCTCGCCCGAATACGCCCTCCGCGACATCGATGGCCTTCACCTGGACGAAGAGACACGGCAACTGTTTCTGTCAGAGAACGCTCGCCGAGTGTTCAACCTGTAGGCGGACTGAACCGGCTTCGTTGTCCGTGGCCCCCCTCTGACAGGGGAATACCGCCCCAGCCCGGGCCGGCCGACGCCGGTTTGCCCGGAGCTCCTCCGCCCCCCCATGGCCAAGATTGACGATGCTCAGTCCACAGGTTGACTCGTACCCTCCGTAAATTGGGCCAGTGCGCGACGCCGGCCGTCGGACGACCAAGTCCGGAGGGGACATGGTGAGCCAGGCGGGCTCCGTCGAAGCACCGGCGACGACGGCGCCGGAGCAGGAGGAGACGAGCTCCCAGAACGGCCAGCGTCGTTGGGTCGACTACGGCTTCGCTCCCTGGGTGGAACCGGCCTACCGCTGGGTGGCCAAAAAGGTCCAGCCGCCGTACAGGTGGGTCGAACGATGGCTCCGGCCGGTCCCCATCATGCTCATGATGGCCGGATACGTCGTGCACTTCGGTGTTGTCGCCGTGGACACGCTGCGGGGATTTTCGGTTCCGGCCTTCGACTTCGGCATCTTCGACCAGGGCGTGTGGCTGCTCAGCCGGTTCCAGGACCCCTTCGTCACGGTGATGGGCCGCAACCTGTTCGGCGACCACAGTTCCTACATCCTGGTTCTGGTGGCGCCGCTGTACTGGCTCTACCCGCACGGCGCCGCTTTGCTCGTGCTCCAGTGCCTGGCCATCGCGCTTGGAGCAGTCCCCGTCTACCTCGTGGCCCGTCACTTCAATCTGAACTTCATCCTGGCCAGCCTGCTGGCCGGTGCCTACTTGTTCGATCCGGCGGTGCAACAGGTGACCCTCGAAGGCTTCCATCCCGAGTGCTTCCTTCCTTTCTTCTTCGGCATGGCCATTTACGCCGCCATCTGCTGGAAGCCGCGGCTCCTCGTCGTGATGGTGGTCTTGTCGCTGCTCGTCAAGGAGGACGTCGGACTTCTCGTCATCCCACTCGGGCTGTGGATCTGCTTCCGGAGGAACAGGCGATGGGGTCTCGGCATGATGGCCGGTGGCGCTGCCTGGTCGGCAATTACGACCGTGGTGATCATGCCGGCCATCCTCGGGTACTTCTCGCCCTCCGATCAGGGCCGGATGCCGTTCGGAGGGTTGCAGGGGTTCATCCACACCCTGCCGCCCGCGAAGATGTGGGCCTATCTCAAGGCTCAGTCGCGGCCCTTCTATCTCTGGCAGATGCTCCTTCCCACCGGGTTCGGATTCGTGCTCTTTCCCGAGATCGCCGCGGTGTGCGTCTTCGCTCTGGCCGAGAACTATCTGTCACCGGACCCCTATGAGCATCAGATCCTCTGGCACTATTCGCTGGCACCATCGGCGATTCTCCTGATCGGCACGGCCTATGCCGTGGGGGTCCAGCGACGACGGCTGGCCCGGGTGCTCGTCCCCTTCGTGGCCATCGCGTGCAGTGCCGTGGCGTGCTCGCTGTGGGGGCTCATGCCCTTCTCCGC
>DATHCF010000428.1:0-8855 GCA_035319705.1 Acidimicrobiales bacterium
GGATGTCTGTTCGTGGTCTCGGCCTTCGAGTCGGCCAGCGACCGGATTCTCGCCATCCTCGACAAAGGCCACACCGCCGCCGACGAGGTGGAAGCCGTGGCCGTGCTGCGCGCCGCGGGCATCGAGCCGCGGCCGTCACTCCTTCCCTTCACTCCCTGGACCGAGGCGGACGACATCCACCGCCTGCTGGAGCTGGTCGAACACTGTGACCTCGTGGGCAATGTCGACCCGGTGCAGTGGAGCATCCGCCTGCTCGTGCCTCCGGGATCGCTGCTGCTCGACGACGGCCACTTGGGCGGCCTTCTCGGCGCCTACGACCCGGAGCACCTGAGCTTCCGCTGGGACTCGGCCGATGCGCGTCTCGACGACCTGCAGCAGCATCTGGCCCGGGTCGCCGAACAGGCGGGCGAGGACCAGTGGGACGCCATGACCACCCACCGGGTCATCCGGGGCTGCATCGAAGACTCGCTCGGAGCCCGGGAGGACGGCCAGGGAGCGGCGGGGGGTTCCCTGCCACCTCTGTCCGATCCCCGTCTGGTCTCGGCGCTGCGACCCGACGATCGTCCACGGCTGTCCGAGGCGTGGTTCTGCTGCGCCGAGCCCGCCAGCCTCCAGTGGAGCGCGGCGCTCGCCGCCGGCGGCCGGGTATGACGCGCTCGCCGGTCCGGATGTTGCCAGCGCGCAAGACGGCAACTTCGGACGGCCCCTGGAAGCGGGCACCGGTCGGCGCCCACGAGTGGGTGAGTTTCCCCGATCCCGAAGAGGAGCGGACGTGGCTCTTCGACGTCACCTTCCTCGAGAGCAACTGGACCTGCATCTTCTCCTGCGGCTGCCAGGGGGTTCTCACCGGGCCCGCCCCCGAGCTGGTGCACGGCTGCTGCTCGTACGGCGCGCACATGACCGGTGGGAAGGACATCCGGCGAGTGGAGAAGGCGGCGGCGTCGCTCACCCCTGAGCAGTGGCAGCACCGGCGTCAGGGCCAGCCAAAGGCGGCCAAAGGGGAGGCCAAGTCGGGCGAAGCCAAACCGGGCAAGGACGGGCGCCTGCGCATCTTCACCCGCAACGCGGCCGGAGAGACCACGACCAGGGTGGTCGACGACGCCTGCATCTTCCTCAACCGGCCCGACTTCCCCGGAGGGCCGGGCTGCGCCCTGCACCGGGCCGCCCTCGAGCGTGGGGTGGCGCCGCTCACCTTGAAGCCGGACGTGTGCTGGCAGCTCCCCCTGCGCAGAGAGGACGAGGTGGCCGAGGACGGGCATGTCACCTCGGTCATCCGGCAATGGGATCGCCGGGACTGGGGTGACGGCGGCTTCGAGTTCGCCTGGTGGTGCACCGAAGCGCCCGACGCCTTTGTGGGGAAAGACCCCGTGTACCGCACCATGCGGGACGAGCTGGTGGCGCTGGTGGGCGAGAAGATCTATCGCCGCCTCACGCGGTACCTGGAGGCGAGGACGAGCGCCCTGACCCGTTCCGCGCACCCGTCGGCCGGACTCACTGCGAACGGGGACATCCCCGGTAACCGGCGGGCGCCGACACTGCCCCACCCGGCGGTGCGCCGGCGGTAACCCGGCCCGACCCGCGGGTCAATCGGCCAGCGGGTCGTCCTCGTCGTCCGCCTCGGGGTCGTGCCCGTTGGAGGGCCCGAAGATCTCCTCGAGCTCGTCGGTCTCGGCCATGCACCACGACGCGTGCTGGTCCTCGGGTTCAGCTCCACACTCGGGGCAGCGCCGGCTGGAGACTGCCACCGAGCGCTTGAGCGAGCGTGCCTCTTCGAAGCGGCGATGCCGACCCTTTTTCACGACGACTCCTTCGTCTGGCCCGACCAGCGATCTCGCGGACAGCTCGCCAGCGACACTCCAGTCTACCTAGCCCATGTCGGGTTCTGGCGGGCCGCGCTGGAGCCCCGTCACCGCCGGGACACCGCCGAGAGGTCCCCACTGCTCGCAAAACACCCTGGCGGCACCCGGATTCACCGCGAGGAGCGGGAGATACTCGCGAGGACCCAAGTCCGGCGTTCGCCGGCGGGGGCCGCCACGCCGGCAGGCCCCGCCGAGGCCGAGGGTACAGTCGCCCCGGTGCCTGAAGACTTCGATCCCGAGGCCATGGTGGCGAAGTTCCGGGACCGGGCGGCGGCAGTGCGGGAGCGAGGGCTGCCGCCGGTCGAAGGCGCCGAGCGACGCCGGTTCATGGAACAGGCGCAGGTCGACTTCATGGACTTCGCCATCGTCGGTGACGCCGAGGCCTCGCTGGAGGGCGGCATCCTGACCTTGCGCGTCGACTTGCGCCCGCGCCCCGGTGTGGAGGGTCAGCCGCCGTAGTTCATGCGGGTGTCCTCCATCCGCAGCAGCTCGAGCTCGCTCCCCTGCTCCCCGGGCGACCCGCCGCCCGGCCCGCTCGGCGCCCCCAGCCCGCAGTCGACCACCTCGCCGACGAACAGCGTGTGACTGCCCAGGGCCAGGCGCTCGCGCACCGAGCACCACAGCCAGCCGACGGCCGCCGCCAACACCGGCTCCCCCCCGGGGGCGAGGTAGACCTGCTCGCCGTTCATGGTGCCGGTGCCGAGCGCTTCGTCGATGGCAGTGTCCTCCACCGGCTTGACGAAACGCCGCACCAGCGGGCGCTCGGTGCGTGGCAGCAGGCTCAGCGTGAACGTGCCGCCTTCAGCCACCAGGCCGTGGGTGACCGATCCCGATTCGATGCCGACCGCCACCATCTTCGGGTCCGTGGCCGCCTGCACGACCCAGCTGATGGTCATGAGGTTGCGCTTCGACCCGGCACGCGATCCCAGGACGTACAGCCCGGTGGGAAGGGCCCACAGCAGCCGCCGGCGCAAGCGGTCATAGGACTGCGGGTCGCGCCCTTCGGGGACCGGCCCGATCACCCGGTCGTCGGCTTCGGTCACTGGCCACCGAGCGACGAGGTGATGCTGTCGTAGCGAGCCTCGGCTTCGACCAGCAGTCGCTGCGCCTGATGCTGCTCGGCCGGCGCCAGGGCCAAGCGGGCGCCACCGGCATAGCAGTCCCTTCCGGCATCGCCGGCCCGGGTGTATGCCTGGGAGAGCAACTCGGTCAGCGAGGTGTCCGGGGTGGGCAGCTGCTGGTTGGCGTTCAAGGCGTCGGTCACGAGCACGTCGCAGACCGTGCGCCGCACACCCGGAGACTCCGACTGGATCGACGACAGCCGCCCGAGATCGCCCGTCATGGTCGCCACCGTGCTCGTCCATCCGCTGTTGCCGGCCCAGCTGCGGACCTGTTGCGACAAGGTCCCGTCGCCGCTCGAACAACCGGCAGCCAGGGCGCCGGCTCCGCAGAGCGCCACCAGCGCCACGAGCGACATGGGCAGGAGCGTCGGACGCCCGGTCACCGTCGTTCGATCACCGGAGCTCTTCGGGCGGCCACGACGGGTCGAGCTGACGCAGGAACTCCTCACAACGGGTGACCTCGGCCTGTTCTCCGATGGCGCCGGCGCGCCGCCCGAGCCCGTGCACACAGCGCAGGAACCCACGGTTCTCCGGTGTCGACCAGCGCACGTAGCCACTCCCCCGCCAGCCGGCCTTCCGCAAGGCGTCGAGCCCACGGTGATAACCCACGCGGAAGTAGGCATAGGCGGCGATGTCGTCGTCGGCCGACTCACCGAGCGCCGCCCACGCGTCGGGCCACTGCGGATGGGCCCGGGCCACCACCTTGATCGCCTCGTGGCGTTCGTGGGCCGAGGCGGGACCCGCACCGGCGGTCGGCCCCAGCGCGCTCCGCAACAGCTCCTCTGCCCCGTGCGGAGCCGGGCCGAGCGAGGTCTCCGGCGGCCTGGGCGTGATGCCGAAGCTGTCGCTCACCGTCGATAGGCCCGGCGGCCTCCGGAGGGGGGCGTGAACACAGCGACCGAGAACACCACGATCACGCCGATCACGATCACGATGGACAAGGCGGCGTACACGCGCCGACGACCTCCGGCCGGAAGAGGAATGCCAATGGGTTCAGTCGAACCGCAGGAGATGGTAGTCCCGGCGGCCTTTTCGCAAGACGACGTACCGGTCGAGGAGGAGGTCCTGGCGGCCCAGGGCGCGATCGGGATCGGACTCACGCCGGTTGTTCACATAGGCACCGCCCTGGACCAGGGTGGTGCGGGCCTGGCTCTTCGATCGCGCCAGGCCGCTGTCGGCCAGGACGTCGACCAGCAACAGCCCGCCGTCGAGGTCGGAACGAAGTCGCGAGGAGGTAGGCGCCTCGGCACACACCTCGAGCAGGGTGGCCTCGTCCAGAGCGGCGATGTCCTCGGAGTACAGAGCGGCCGCTGCCTGTTCGGCGCGCTTTGTCTGTTCCTCGCCGTGGACCAGCGTGGTGACGGCCCGGGCCAGGGCCCGCTGGGCGGCGCGCTGCTCGGGTCGCTCGGCGGTGGCGGCGTCGAGGTCGAGGATCTCGCCGGGCTCGAGGAAGGTGAGGTGGCGCAGGTACGAGCCCACCATGGCGTCCTCGCTGCGGAGGAAGAACTGGTAGAAGGCGTACGGACTGGTGCGGCGGGCGTCCAGCCACACCGTGCCCGCCTCGGTCTTCCCGAATTTGGTGCCGTCGGCTTTCACCACGAGGGGGGTGGTGAGCCCGTGCACGTGGTGGCCGCGGACTTTGCGGATGAGCTCCACCCCCATGGTGATGTTGCCGTACTGATCGCTTCCGCCCAGCTGGAGCCGGCAGTCGTGGCGGTCGTGGAGATGGAGGAAGTCGTAGGCCTGCAGAAGCATGTAGCTGAACTCGGTGTAGGAGATGCCGACGTCAGGCCGCTCCAGACGGGAACGGACCGACTCCTTGGCCACCATGTCGTTGACGGTGAAGTGCTTGCCCACGTCACGGAGGAACTCGAGCAGACCGGCACCGCGCAGCCACTCGCCGTTGTCGAGCAGCAGGGCCGAGGCGCCGTGTGCACCCTCCATGTCCACGAAGCGCTCCAGCTGTGGGCGGATGCCGCCCAAGTTGGCGTGCAGCTGCTCGTCGGTGAGCAGGGCCCGCTCCTCGGACTTGCCGCCGGGATCGCCGATCATGCCGGTGCCCCCGCCGGCCAGGAAGATCGGACGGTGCCCGGCCAGTTGCAGGCGGCGGAGCATGCACAGCTGCAGGAGGTTGCCCACCTGCAGGCTGTCGTTGGTGGGGTCGAAGCCGATGTAGGCGGTGATCGACCGGCTCCCGAACGCTTCCTCGAGTCCCGTGCCGGCCTCTTGGAACCACAAGCCGCGGAAGCGCAGGTCGTCCACCAGCCCGCCACCGGCGCCGGGACGGGCGACGGGAGCGCCGGCGGAGCCGGCCTCGGCCGTCACGTGCCGCCCGACGGCATGGCCATCGCCCCGCCGTCGACGACGACGGTGGCGCCGGTCATCCACGCCGCTGCCTCGGACAGCAGGAACAGCACGACCTTGGCCACGTCGTCCGGTTCGCCGAGTCGCTTCAGGGGAAGCCGGGCGGCGACGGCGTCGGCGCCCAGCTCCAGCAGGGCCCGGGAGAAATCGGTGCGGACGAGACCCGGCACCACGGCGTTGACCCGGACGCCGGGACCGAGCTCCCAGGCCAGCTGGCGGGTGAGCGCCACGAGCGCCGCCTTGGACACCCCGTAGAAACCGATGCCGGGCGACACCGACAAGGCGCCGATGGACGAGACGTTGACCACCGCCCCGCCGTGCTCGGCCATGGAGAGCCGCCATGCGCACTGCGTCCAGGCCAGCGCCCCGTGCAGGTTGACCGACATGGTCTTGTCGGCTCGGGACCGGTCGATGTCGATGGTCCGGCCGAAGTAGGGATTGGTCGCCGCGTTGTTGACGAGCAGCTCGAGGGAGCCGAAGCGCGCCACGGTGGCCACCACCGCCGCTTCCGCCGCCTCGGGGTCGCCGGCGTTGGCCGGGAACACGTCGACGACGCCGCCGTCGGCGGTGATCTCGGCTGCAGCCTTCTCCAGGGCTTCGCGCTTGCGGGCGCACAGCATCACGCTCGCTCCGCCTTCGGCCAGCCGGGCGGCCACCGCTCGCCCGATGCCGCGGCTCCCCCCGGTCACCAAGGCCACCTTGCCGTCGACCCGCAGGTCCATGGCGCCACACCATACGGCCCCGGGTCGCGGCCACCGGCGATGTCGAACGCTTCCGAGAGCGGTCGCCGCCCACCAACGGCCACCCGGAGGGTCGCGCGACGGCCCCGATACGCTGGGCCGGTGCAGCCGCACAACCACCTCGCCTCCGAGACCAGCCCCTATCTTCGCCAGCACGCCGGCAACCCGGTCGACTGGTTTCCCTGGGGCGACGCCGCCTTCGCCGAGGCCCGCCGACGCGACGTGCCGGTCTTCCTGTCCATCGGCTACTCGGCATGCCACTGGTGTCACGTGATGGCGCACGAGTCCTTCGAGGACGACCAGGTGGCCGCCGAGCTCAATGCCGGCTTCGTGTCGGTGAAGGTGGACCGCGAGGAGCGGCCGGACGTCGACGCCGTCTACATGGCCGCCACGCTGGCCATGAACGGGCACGGCGGATGGCCGATGAGCGTCTTCCTCACGCCCGACGGCCGCCCCTTCTTCGCCGGCACGTACTTCCCCCCGAGTGATCGCGGCGGGTTGCCGGGCTTCCGGAAGCTGCTCGGCGCCATCTCGGAGGCCTGGGGCGGGCGCCGCGAAGAGGTCGAGCGCCAGGCCAACGCCCTGACAGAGGCCACCGCCGGCCAGGCTGCTGCGTGGCCGAACGGGAGCCGGAGCTCCGGTGCCGGGGGTTCTCTGTGGACAGAAGCGCTGCGCGCCGGCGTGGCCCAGCTCTCGGCGCGCTTCGACGAGCGATGGGGGGGCTTCGGCTCAGCTCCCAAGTTCCCCCAGCCGGCATTCATCGAGTTGTGCCTGCGCCAGTACCGCCGTAGCGGCGACCGTCGTGCTCTCGACATGGCCGAGCGCACGCTTCGGGCCATGGCCACAGGTGGCATACGTGACCATCTCGGCGGTGGTTTCTGCCGCTACTCCACCGACGACACCTGGACGGTGCCGCACTTCGAGAAGATGCTCTACGACCAAGCCGGGTTGCTTCGCGTCTATGTCCATGCCTGGCAGGCGACCGGCCGCCAGGAATGGATGACCCTCGCCGAGGACATCGTCGACTACGTGCTCGGCGACCTGGCCGCCGGCGGCGGCGGTCTGTGCTCGGCCGAGGACGCCGACTCGGAGGGCGAGGAGGGCCGCTTCTATGTATGGACGCCCGAAGATTTCGAAGAGGCGCTCGGCGCCGCGGCGCCGGCGGCTGCTCGCCACTTCGGGCTGGACTCCGGCCCCAACTTCGAAGGGCGCAACGTCCTCCGTCTGACGATCGACGCGCCGCTCGTGCGAAGTGCCGACGCGCAGCGGTGGCGTGCTTCGTTGTCGGCCAGGCGCGCCGAGCGGGTGCGCCCCGCACGCGACGACAAGGTGCTCACCGAGTGGAACGCCATGTTCTGCTCGGCGCTGGCCGAAGCCGCCGGCGCCGCCGGGCGTGACGACTGGGCCGAGGCCGCAGTGGCCGTGGCCGACTTCCTCTGGCAGAACCTGCGGCGGGACGACGGACGATGGATGCGTTCGTGGCAGGCCGGCCGGGCATCGCATCTCGCCTACGCCGCCGACTACGCCTGGCTCGTCGACTGCTCCACCCGGCTGGCCGAGCTCACCGGGCACGCCCGGTGGCTCGATCGGTCGGCCGGTACCGCCGGCGAGCTGATCCGGCTGTTCAGGCCCGACGACGGGCCGCTGCGCACGACAGGGGACGACGCCGAGGCGCTCATCGTCCGGCCCACGGAGGTGCTGGACGACGCCACGCCATCGGCCACGGCGGTGGCGGGCCTGGCGCTGACACGTCTGGGTGCGCTGCGCGGTGACGACGCCCTGGCCGAGTGCGGGGCCGAGCTGCTGGGCAGTCTCGCCGGGCTGGGCGAGACGCAGCCGTTGGTGGTGGCGGCGGCGCTGCTCGGGGGTCAGCTGGTCGGCGACGGCGTCACCGAGGTCGTGGTGGCCGGCCGTCGTCCCGACATGGTCTCGGAGCTCCGGCGACGTTACGAGCCGACGGCGGTACTGCTGTGGGGTGAGCGCACCGAGTCGCCTCCGTGGATCGCAAAGCGCGACGGCGAGGCCTACGTGTGCCGCCACCGGGTGTGCAGCGCTCCTGCCCGCACGCCCGAGGAGCTGGCGGCGCGCCTCGACGAGGCGGCGGTCATGACGCCGATCTCCGGACCGGCAGCGCACGGGGCGCCGGAAGCGCAACCGGAAGAACAAGACGAGGAGCCCGGTGAACGGTGGCCGCTCGGAACGAGGGCCAGATGAGGGCCGGTAGGAAGGACGCACCGGCGGGGCGGTCGGTCGACGGTGTCGAGCGGATCCGGCGCAGGCGGCGGCTACAGCCCCCCAGACGCGGGGTGCACCGATGCATGGTCCTGGCGACGGGCCCCGAGGACACCACGGCGGTCGACCTGCGCACCCACGCCTTCGTCCGCCTGCGCATGGACGGGATGGGGGCGGTCGCACCCGGGCCTGCGGGGCAGGCCGCGGGGCAGGACGCAGAGCAAGCTTCGGGTTTGGGAGGCGCAGGGTTCCGGGCAGTCGGTGGTGCACACGCCGGGACCGGCACGGCAGCGCCCATCGACTCCCCGGCTGGTTCGGCAGCCGGCTCCGCCACCGGCTCCACGGCGCTGTCCGAGCCTGAGACGTCCGCCATGTCTTCGGGCGACGAGACGGGTCTGCCGCCCGACACACCGCGTGTGCCGGACCCCGAGACCGCCTGGGACGACGGCGGCCTGCTGCCGTTCGACGTGGTGGACGCCATCTGGGCCGAGGACCCCCAGCGTGACGACCTGGCGCAACCGGAGGCGGTCACGCTGTCC
>DATHCF010000429.1:0-3941 GCA_035319705.1 Acidimicrobiales bacterium
CGAGCCCCCTAATACACACAGCATGTTGTTCAACAGATTGCGGAATCAAGGACTCGGGGTCTGGCGGTTGGCGCTCTGCATGTCTCCCGCCCGGGGATCCTCTATGGGGACGCAGGGTGATTGGCACACTTCTCACCCCCAGTCCGACCTTGGACCGCACTGCGCGTCGTCAGAAGAGCCCAAGGACCCTTCTCATCAGGGAGGTGACCGGGATACCTGGGCCTTCGGCGTCTTCGAGTCGGCCGGTTACCGCTTCTTCTGGTCGGAGCGCCGCCATCGAACGGCAGAGATCACCGTCGCGGAGATGACGAGCGATACCGCAACCATGCCGACGACGATCAGAAGAACTTTCCAGGATGTGCGTTGCGTCGGTGGTTCTGACGGGACCCCGTTTATAGGTCCACCCGTTATGGGAGGTCCATCTGTCTGATTAACCGGGCCCTACGTTGCCCCGAGAGGCACCGAAAGGACCGGGGTGGTACCAGGGTGCCGGGGACCTTCGTGCTCCGACGCCCACTTGGCGGCGAACTCGACAGGGGTGAGACCACCCAGCGCCGAGTGCGGCCGGAAGGTGTTGTACTCGATCCGCCACTGGTCCACAGTGACCTGCGCCTCGATGAGGTCCCAGAACTCCTCGACGTTGAGGCACTCGTCGCGGAGCCGGCCGTTGAACGACTCGACGAAGGGGTTCTCCCACGGAGCCCCCGGCTCGATGTAGGTGGTGTCGGTGCCCGACAGCCGGCACCACTCTCGAAGTCCCCAGGCGACGAGCTCGGGACCGTTGTCCATTCTCAGGTAGCTTGGAGCGCCGCGCTCGCACATGAACTGCTCGAGGACGTCGATCAGCTGATCGGCGGTACAGCAGTGCCCCGCTCTGATGGCCAGTCACTCGCGGGTGAACTCGTCGACGACGTTGGCCATGTTGAGACGGCGCTGGTCGGCGGTCTCGTCGAACTGGAAGTCGATGGCCCACACCTCGTTGGGGTAGCTGGCTCTGAGCCAGCGGGGCCCGCTGGGCCCCAGCCGGCGGCGCTTTTTGCACGCCTGGGCCCGCTTTAAGCCCTCCTGGCGCCACAGACGCTGCACACGCTTGCGGTTCACGTGCCAGCCCTCCCTGCGCACGATGCTGTAGGCCGTCTTCCATCCCCAGCGGGGGTGACGCAGGGCCGGGCGCTCGGGATCGGCGGACGTCCTGACTACACAGCCACCGCTGCTTCGTTGGCCCTCCGCAGGCGACCTGCCAAAGCGACGAGCATCCGCCGAGCAAGGGTTGGCGATGCTTCCACCAGGGTGTCGAACTCGGGCCGGTCGAAGACGAGCAGGTCCAGGTCGGTCGAGGCGGTGACAATGGCAGTCCGGGGTCCGGGGTCGAGGAGGGCGACCTCCCCCAAACTCGCCCGGTCCGATGGAGCCCACCTCCTTGCCGCTCACCGAGCAGGCGGCCGTTCCCGACAGTACGAGCATGGCCTCCCACCCGCGTTCACCTGCTCGCATCAGCTCGGCGCCTTCCGCGACCCGCACCCGGGTACCGAGCCCTCGCAGCCGCCTAAGCTCCCAGGGCCGGTAGTTGTCCTTCATCAACTCGCGGTAGCCATTGGTTCGACTCTTCGTCAACATCACCCTCGCTCCTTCGCGACAGCCACCGCCCATGGGTCGGACCGTAAGCGATGCCGGTGAACGCGCGGTGAACGCGATGAGAACGCCCGACGAACTGTGTCCCGAGTCCAGTCCAAAACGGCCAAGTGTGGTGACGAGAACGAGCCTGGTTCTCGGCTGTAACCCCGAGGTCCAACGTCGCCCCACAGCGACGTTGGACCCTGACAGGACCAGGATCCCGTGTGTCTCGGCGACCGTCCCAACAGAGAGGTCGGATGCCACCGGAACTTTCGTTCCGTGGTCGGGAACTGTCTGGAGCTCCAGATCGACTACAAGGGCGTGGACCACGTTGCCGCATCACCACCTGATCGGCCAGTCCGCCGAACCGGGGGCGCTGTCGTCCCGATCGGTTTGGCACTCACCGTCCTGGCATCGAGCCTGCTGGTGAGCGCATGCGGTGGATCGACAACCCCGACGCCGGCGGGTCGGCCGCTCTACGAGGTGGACGTGAGGATCGTGCCCGGGCTCGGCCGTATCCTCGTCGATGGCGCCGGTTACACGCTGTACATCTACCAGTTCGACCAAGAGGGCCCGTCAAAGTGCTATCTGCTTTGTGCCCGGAACTGGCCCCCGCTCGACCTTCCCACCGGTGTGAATCGTCCGCTGGCAGGACCGGGGGTGACGGCGTCCCTGCTCGGGCTCACCCGCCGGAGCAACGGCGTGATGCAGGTGACCTACAACCACTGGCCGCTCTACCTCTACCGTGATGATGGCCAGCCGGGCGTGGTCACCGGCCAAGCTGACGACATGGGCGCCTGGTACGTCATCTCGGTCGACGGGGTAGTCGATCGAAACTCACTGCCTGGCGGCTGAGCTTGCGGAGGACTGAATCTTGTCGCCAAAGAGGGCATGCTCGTGAACGAGCGTGACGGAGTCCTCGTGCTCTCCGAGCACGCCGGAGTCCACGACGAGCTCGGTGCCTACGCTCTTAGCGTGCACCCGGTGGACATCGAGCAGCAGGTCGACGCCCTCTGCCAAGGGCTATTTCTAGAGGGCTACGACGTGCTTCCGGCGGCCGACGGCGAAGAGGGGCTGCGACTGCTCGGCCAACAGCCCGTCGACGTGCTGCTCCTCGACATGGCGATGCCGATGGTCGGCGGTATGGAGGTGCTAGAGGCTCTAGGGCCACCCCCGCCAAAGGTCATCCTTCTGTCGGCGTTCGAGTACCACACGCCCGAGGACATCAACCGCAGCGGCCTGGGCAAGAAGATCAGTCGAATCCTGCGAAAGCCGTGCCCGCCTGTCCAACTGCTTGCGGCCGTCGACGATACCCTAGACCTAGACGACTTGCACCCCAAGGACTAGTTCCGGTGCCGACAACTACGTTTCGACTGACTGTCGAAGTGGGGACCACAGGTCCTGCCAGGAGCACCCTGTGCTCCGCTGCGCTTGTGAGTGCCACGAAGGCCGGCGGTCGTGGGTTGAGCGGCGCACGGAAACTGAGGGGAATGGGGCTACCTCGGCATGAAGGCTGGCGGCCTCGGGAAGGAGCAGCATATGTACCTTGTGGAGTGGACTATCCAGTGCGTGACCAGAGCCGCTTCGTGGCTGTGTGACAGTCTCACGCGTTCGGAGTCTGCGGACGAGGGCGGGGTCCGTTGGCTCAGTAATGGTCACCGGTGAGGTCGGCTTCCCGGACCCGGCTGCTTCGATAGCGTGAACTCCGTGACCGAGGGGACTTCTGCGAGCGGAACGAGTGGAAAGGAGCTCGGGCGGCTGGCCCCTGCCAGCCTCGGTACACGCATCAAGGCGCTACTTCTCACCGCCGTACTGCTCATTGTGACACTTGGAGTGGGATGGTTTGCGTGGAGCGTCGTCGAATGGTGTAGTGGCCGGACGCCTAGCTACCGGCGAATGAATCTTCGAGTTGTCCGCCAAAGGAATGGGAAACCGATCGGCCTCGGTCGCTCGATGCTTCGTGAAGCGTTTTGTGCCGTGCTGTTGATTCCGACGTTGGTCGCGTGCTGCTTTCTTGCCCTCGGTTTCGTCATGGGCGCCTCGCCACCCGAAGGCCTTTTCAACCAGTCGCATCGTGCTCCTTGGGACGTGTTGACTCGCACTGACGTCGTGAGCGAAGCCCGGTGAACTCTTCGCTATCGGGCACCGGGCGGACGCCCACTGCGGTCCACATCATGACGCCCAATCCTCCGAAGGAGCTTCTCGATGCCATCGCCGATGGATCGGCTCTCAGCCGTGGTCTAACCACGACATTGACAAATGTCCGTGCCCGTGTGCGCCAGTGCACGTTGACATCGTCACGCACCGTGCGTTGCTGTGCTGTTGGG
>DATHCF010000430.1:0-3606 GCA_035319705.1 Acidimicrobiales bacterium
TACCGGCCCATCGGAGCAATCGCCGTCGGCCATCCGACGCCCGGTGAGCGCTCGCGGCCTGAGCTGCCGACAGGCCGCCGCCCCTTTGACGATGTCGTGAGGTGGGAGCGCTGGTAGCAGCGCCTTGTGGGATGGCGACGGTGTCCCCTACCACGGATGGTGGGCGTTCGCGTTCAGTGATGGGCTTAGGACAGCCGCGTGATCCCGGCCCGTGAGATCTCGAAGCCGGTCCCCACCGTCCCGCCGGCCACCGTGCATGTCATACCCGAGGTGGACGACACGCACTGGTAGGGACCTGAGCTAGTAGCCGAGCCATAGGGAAGGACAGTGGCACCGGGCCCGGGATTACCGAGCTCGCACTGGCTGCCGAAGCAGGTCGAGACCGAACCGGTGGCATCCATCATGGCCAATTGAGGAGGCGAGAAGGTGGCACACCGTACTGGCTGGGGCGCGGTCGGCTCGATCGCGCAGGCAATGTTCTTGCTCGGCGAGACGAACGAGCCATTCGGGATTGCCGTCTGCAGCGGGGCTGAGACGACAACCGTCGTGGTGGCCACGGTCTCTTCCGAGCGGCACAACGGTGGAGGGCCGATGGCGCCGACGTCGTCCCGGAACTGATAGGTGCCGGCAGTCTTATAGACGTACGTCCAGGTGTGCGTGACATCGAAGCTGGAAGTTTGGCCGCAGGGGACCTCGCCCGCGTTTGCGCCGGTTGTGCCTCCGTCCCCGAAGGCCGCGCTCTCCACCGACAGGACCCCAGGACCGCGGATGGTGATCGTGAAGGTGACGGCCTCGCCAGCGAGGGCCGGGTTGGGGTTCGCCGTCACGCGGGTGGTCAGCGTTGCCGGCACGGTCGAGGAAGGCGCGCTCGTGACGCTGGGCCGAGAACTCGATGTCGAGGTCGATGCGGCCGATGTCGGAGGCTTCGTTGTACTGGGAGTGCCGCCACAGGCGCTGATGCCCATCGCGAAGACGCCAAGCACCGCGGCGAGGAGTCGAGGCCTCTTCGTGCCGCGTCTGCGGGGGGCGCCCGCTGTCGTGCCGGTCGGGGCGAACGTCGCTTTGCTCCTAGCCCGCAACCGGAGGCGCCTCGATCGCGAAGATCGGCCTGCTGAGCGGCTGGCCGCCCAGGGACCCGAGGAACGGAGCCCCACCGAGGGCGAAGACGCCGCCGTCCGTCGCACCCAGCCAGTACCCGGAGCCAGAGGGGTTGGCCGCCATGCCGACGACCGGCGCGTTGAGTACCGTGCCCCCCATCGACCCCTCGAAGGCGGCGTCCCCGAAGGCGAAGATGCCGCCGTCCTTCGCGACCAGCCAGTAGCCCTTGCCATCGGGCGTCGCGGCCATCCCGACGATCGGTGCATTTAGGTGCTGCCCACCCATGGAGCCGTAGAACGTCGCGTCTCCGAAGCTGAAGACGCCGCCGTCGGAATCCACGATCCAGTAGCCCTTCCCGTCGGCGGTGGCCGCCATGGCCACGGGACTGCCATTGTGTGCTACCGGTCCCAAGCTCACCTCGTCGCCGTAGTCCACGGCGTCGCCGAAGGCTTGGATCGAGGCAACCCCAATGAGGCCCTCCTCGAGGACCCAGTAGCCCTTGCCGTCGGGCGTAGCCACGATCCCGATGGCGGTGGGCCAAAGGTCGGCGCCACCTTGGTAGGCGGGCGTGTCCGCCGGCTGTCCGTAGGAGACGGCGTCGCCGTAGGTGTAGATCACACCGTCATACGCATTGAGGATCCAGTAGCCGAGACCATCTACGTTCGACGCAAACGACCAGCAGGAACCGCTCGGCATCGAACGCCCTGGTGGGTTGGTCGGGCAGTTGCTGGGGTTGGACGCGGCCGAGCCCTCGAAGGGGGCCGAGAACGAGAACACTCCACCGTCGCCTCCAAGCAGCCGGTATCCCGTGGCGGCTGCTACGTGTCCGATCGCTGGACGGATTTCGGCACCGGATGACCCGCTGGCGACCAGCACGGAACTAGCTCCGAGAGCGAGGATGCTCCATATTGCTGTCGCCCGTGCGAACCGATCCCGAGCTCCAGAGCCGAACGATGACGAAGTCATATGAACACAGGCTTCTGGTACGCGGCACTATTGGCCAGGGTCCAAGGTCCTAGAACCCGTACGCGTTCATTCTGCCCAAGACGAAGAGCGGTTCGTGTAACACCAGCAATAACGCCAAGCCGTTGAACCAGTACGCCTCGGTCATCGGCTCCGGGAGCGTGAGCCTGCCCTGACCGGGCTTCCCAACGCGCCCCGAACAGGTGCCGGAACGATGGCGCGTCCCCGGACCGTCGGTTCGGTGGCATTGCCGCAAGCGTGAAACGAGGCTGCCGCCGGCCTGCGGCCGGGCTCAGGGTGCAGGAGGGCCGTCTGACAACCGACGCACAACGCCGCTGTCAGAAATGGACGGGCCCGGGATACCTTCCGAACACACCCGCCTTTGGGAGGGGGGTGGCTGGAACCGGATGATGTGCCATCCGGTTGCTGGAGTGAGAGGTCGTCATCCGCAAGACACCTCCGGGGAGCCTCGCTCCACTCCGGCTTGGGTCGGGTCGGTGGCACCGCGACACCGCGAGCGGAGCGGTGCTACCGTCCGACCCGCGTATTCGCCCAAAGTGGCCCACGGCCGGCGGCGGGTTGGGTGCCCCAGATCGCTGTCGGGTCGCAGGCGCCTCCTGATTGGACAGAATGAGGTATGGCAGTCCATCGCCAGACGCGCATCCTTTTGTCACGGCTGAAGGGTATGGGAGTGGCTCCGCCGCCTAATACGATCCCACACCTTTGTCGGCGTGGGTGGTGACAAATCTGCCTCGTTTGGCGCCTGACGACCCCCAATTGAAGACCACCCTGGGGTTTGCCCAATCCTGGCTGAACATGGACCATTGGAATCCAACACCAGCGGAGCGGGCTGGTCTGTGGTCTACGCCAGAAATCAAGACCCGGCTGTTCACTTTGATCCGAGAAATGGGTGTCCGCCCTGTTGACAAGAACGTGAGCCTTAAGGAACTCGCCGAATAGGTCGTTGGCGAACTGCCTGAGAAGGCCCCGAACGACCCTCGAACGGAGACCGCACTGCATCTTGCTCGGGCGGCCCTGAAACGCACTTACTAGCGAGCCACCATGCCCCAGATCCCCTCGGATATGCGACGGGCTATGTGAATCAACCCTCTGGGGCCGGGTTACCACGGAAGCGGCCGAATCGGATTGTCCGTGGCCATGAAAAAGTCCCCGGTTATGGCCAGCTGAGGTCCCCGCTGGTGGCCACGAGAAGTCCCCGGTTTTGGCCACGAGAAGTCCCCACCCCTCACTGAACATCCACCAACGAGGCCCCCTGGCCGGTGACGGTGGCGGTGCTAACCGAACCGCCGCACCGACCAAGGGACGTCTCAATGAAATCAGTGAGGGAACACATGGACATGCAGGCCGCCTATCGAGAGGTGGGCAGCTATCGGGCCGCCGCAGAGATCTGCGGGACGACGCCCAAGACGGTGAAGCGTTCCGTGCTCGCCGCCCAGCGAGCCGAAAAGGGCGAGATCGCCGCCGTCGAGCACAACTACGATGCCGTCAGAGACGTTGTAATCGAGCGGGTGGACCGCACCAAGG
>DATHCF010000431.1:0-4614 GCA_035319705.1 Acidimicrobiales bacterium
GTGGCGCCGGGCATCATCGACGCCCACACCCACTACGACCCGCAGCTCACCTTCGAGCCGCACGCCACCTCGTCGTGCTACCACGGCGTCACCACGGTGCTGGCCGGCAACTGCGGCTTCTCGGTGGCGCCCAACCGTCCCGACCAGCGCGACTTCCTGGCCCGCATGTTCGCCAAGGTGGAGGGCATGTCTCCGGTGGCGCTGTCGGCCGTCGAATGGGACTTCGAGACCTTCCCGGAGTTCCTGGCCCGCCGCCAAGGGCGTCTCGGGGTCAACATGGCCTGCTACGTCGGCCACTCGGCCGTCCGGCGCACCGTCATGGGGGAGGACGGCTCCGAACGTGAGGCCACCACCGACGAGGTCGAGCAGATGCGCCGCCTGGTGGCCGAGGCGATGGAGGCGGGCGCGGCGGGCTTCTCCTCCTCCCACGGGCCGACCCAGCTCGACGGCGACGACCGTCCGGTTCCGAGCCGCTTCGCCGGCTTGGCGGAGCTCGAGGTGCTGTGCGCCGAGGCGGGGCGGCATCACGGAGGATCCATCTCGTACCTGCACCGAAGCGCCATCGGCGGTCTCGACGCCGACGACAAGCAGCTTCTCGTGCGCCTGGGGCAGGTGAGCCGCCTGCCCATCATCCTCCAGGGGCTCGGGGGCCGCTCCAAGGTGGACGTGCCCGGCGCCGGCTGGGAGGACGTCGCCGCCTGGATCGAGGAGGCCGGTCGCCAGGGAGTGGGCATCTACTCACTGCTGCGCAACCACCCCTTCGACCGCGACTTCCGCATCGACGCCGGAACCAACCTGTACGAAGGGGTGCCCGCCTGGCACAAGGTGTTCGGACCGGGGGGGACGGTCGAGGAGAAGATGGCGCTGCTCTGCGACCCGCAGGTGCGCGAGGAGATGCGCCACGCCGTGGAGCACCCCAACACCGATGCCTCCAAGGGCTCGACGCTCCCACCGCCGCGCTTCGGTGTGGTGGAGGTCGACGAGGTGGCGAAGCAAGACCACGAGAAGCTGCTGCACCGCACCATCGCCGACATCGCCAGGGAGATGGGTGTCGAGCCGGCCGACGCCATGTTGGACCTGGCCCTCGATGAGCAGCTGCGCACCGTCTTCCGCTACGTCAACAAGAGCCGCTCCTGGGAGGAGGCGGTGGCGGCGGGCCAGCGCCATCCGGCCATGATCATCGGCGTCTCCGACGGCGGGGCCCATCTCGACCGCGACGACGGCGCCGACTGGTCCACGGCGTTCCTGGCCTTCTGGGTGCGCGACCGCAAGCTGTGGAGCCTGGAGGAGGGCATCCGCCAGATGACCCAGGTGCCGGCGGCTCTTCTGGGCTTCGAGGGCCGCGGCATGCTCCTGCCCGGCTACTGGGCCGACGCCTTCGTCTTCGACCCCGACACCGTCGAGCTCGCCTCCAAGAAGCAGGTGCGCGACTTCCCCGGTGGCGAGGCCCGGTATTCGGCCCGTCCGAAGGGCATCTACTGGACCGTCGTCAACGGCGTGCCCATCGTGCGCGACGGCGAGGTGCTCACCGACAGGCTGCCGGGCCGGGTGGTTCGGCCCGGCATGGCCTGACGGTTCACCCCTCCAGGGAGAAGCTCACACCGCACCCACGGTCCGGCTGGTGTCGAGAGTCCGTGCCGTCACCGCCGGTGGCGCCTCGAGCGTGGCGGGGGGCCGGTGGTAGCCGGCGATGAAGCCGGCCACCGGCAGCCAGATCCCGGCGCCGATGAGCCCGATGAACGACAAGGGGCCGGCGATGCACAGCACCCCGAGCACCACCGACACCCATCCGAGCCACTTGGGCAGCGACGACCGGTTCAAGATGCAGGCGCCGGTGGCCGCCGTGAGCATGGCCAATCCGAACAGCAGGGTCAGGTAGTCGTTGGCGTCGACGAAGTTGAGCGTCTGGGCGATGCCCGGCTGGTGGTTGTGGGCGGCGATCAGGATCGTCATGTGGATGCAGCCGGTGGCCACCGTGGCGGCGGTGAACACGATGGCGCCGGCGAAGGCGGTGTTCGGCAGGAAGCTGGGGCGGCCCTCTGCTTCTCGCAGGATCGTGCGCAGCTGGGCGCCGAAGACCACGATGAGCGCAAGCGCCAGCCCGATGAGGTACATCTGCGCCCACCCCACGCCCTGGTGGGCGTTCCAGTAGGACACCACCTTGGCTCCCGAGGCGTTCTCCCCCGGGGAGTTCCCCGACAGGGGCCCGAAGCTCACGAAGACAAGGACGAGGATGGCGAGCCCGAGGGGTCCCATCCACCGGGACGTGCGTTGGTCGCGCATGGCGACCCCCTTCCTCAGCCCCGTTCCGGGCCCGCCCCGGCCGAGGCTGTTGTTGTGAATCTTGTGGGACCTTCGGACCTGTCCGACAGGGTCTTTGGACCTGTTCCGCCGGTGACGATTCCCGTCGGAGGCCGAGGAGCCGGCACTACCCTCCCGGGCGTGCCCGTGGCCGAACGCTTCGCTGCCGTCGCCGCCCGGGTCAACAACTGGGGCCGGTGGGGCGACGAGGACCAGCGGGGGACCCTCAACCTGATCGGCGAGGCGGCACGCCGTCGCGCCGCAACCTGTGTGCGCACCGGCGAGGCCTTCGCCCTCGGCCTTCCGCTGTCCGAGCACGAAGGCATCCAGATCGGTCTGGTGCCGGGGCGCTCGAACCCGGTGCGGACCATGGTGGCGGTGAACCAGCCGCTGTCGGACGATCCAGGGTGGATCTGCTCCAGCGAGGACAGCGTCACCATGGCGCTGCAGGCGGCGACCCACTGGGACGCCTTGGCCCATGTCAGCTACGGGGGCCGGCTCTACAACGGCCGGCCGGCGTCGTCGGTCACCGACGCCGGCGCGGCATGGGGGGCCATCGACGCGCTGGGAACGCTCGTGACCCGCGGGATCCTGCTGGACGTGGCCCGGGCGGTGGGTGCCGAGTTCCTGACGCCCGGGTACCCGATCGGGCCGGGCGACCTGGACGCCGCCCTGGCCCTGGCCGGGCTGGAGGTCGAGCCGGGTGACTGCCTGCTCGTGCGGACGGGCCAGATGCACCATCTGGACGGCGGGCGCAGTGAGCAGGCGCTGTTCGACTACGCCTTTCCGGCGCCCGGGCTGACCATGGGCTGCGCCGAGTGGTTCCATGCCCGTGACGTGGCTGCGGTGGCCACCGACACCTTGTCGCTGGAGGTGATTCCCGGCGAGGACGAGGCCATCTACCTGCCCGTGCACCTGCTGCACCTGGTCGAGATGGGGATGACCCAGGGCCAGAACTTCGTGCTCGATCCCCTGGCTGAGGCCTGCGCCCGAGACGGCGTCTACTGCTTCTTCCTCGACGCCACTCCGCTCCCGTTCACCGCCGGTCTCGGCTCGCCGGTCAACCCCGTGGCCGTGCGCTGAGCCCTGCGGGGGCAGCAGACGCGGAGCCGTCGCCGGCATCCGGCGCGCACCGCCCGGTCACCGACCACAGCAGGACCCGGGCCTGGCTGTCCACCAGGGCAGCGGTGCGGATCCCCCAGAACTCGTACCCGTAGCGGTGGGCGGCAACGTGCGCCAGCATCGAGATCATCGTCGCCGCCACCGTCATGGGGTCCGCACCGGCGGGGTTCGGCCGCGGTGCGGTGGTGCCGATCACCTCGGCCAGGCTCTCGGTCAGGGCGTTGAGGGCGCGGACCCTAAGTCCGTGGAAGCGCAGGTCGCCCTCTTCGGTGGCCAGCTCCATCACCCGGAACACGGCCCGGTTGGACTCCCAGTAGTCCATGAAGCCCTGGACCACCCCGAGGGCCGTACGCCATCCCGCCGTTTCCGACCAGTCGCCGCCGACCAGGGAGGCCACCTCCCCGGCGCCCTCGGTCAGCTCCTCGGCCAGCACCAACATGGCCTGCTCCACGTTCTCGAAGTACTGGTAGAAGGTGGCCGGCGAGGTCCCCGCCTGGCGGGCGATGTCGATCACCTTGATCGAGCGCCACGGTGTCTCCTCGAGCAGCTCCGCCGTGCAGGAGAGAAGGCGTTGCCGGGTGGCCTGGCCACGGCGTCCCGGGACCCGGCCGTCGGTGGCGGACAGCCGAGCGGGCTCAGGGACCATGGACGCCAAAGCTACCGCCGAGGGCTGACGACCCGTCAGGTTCCACACCGTCCTGGGGGAGTCGCCGCGGTGGCCGTCGGAAATGGAACGCGTACCAGTATTGTGAGCGCCGTGCAGGAAGGGGCAGAGCTGCGCGGGCTCACCCGTGCGCAAGAGGCCCGTCGGCAGCGGGTCATCGACGCGGCGGTGGCCCTGGCCCTCGAGGGCGGTTACGACGCCGTGCAGATGCGCGACGTGGCCGGCCGGGCGCACGTGGCCATGGGGACCGTGTACCGCTACTTCTCCTCCAAGGACCACCTGCTCGCCGCGGCACTCGTGCACTGGGTCGAGCAGCTCGACTCCCGGCTGTCCCAGGTCCCCCCGCGCGGCCGGCGCGCCTCCGAGCGCGTCCTCGACGTGCTCGACCGGGCGCTGCGGGCCATGGCCCGTCAGCCCCGGCTGGTGGCGGCGGTGTTCAGCGCCCTGGCCTCGCCCGACCCGGCGGCAGTCGAGTGCCAGCAGCAGATGGGCTCGCTCATGGACGGGATCATCATCCGGGCCATGGG
>DATHCF010000432.1:0-3880 GCA_035319705.1 Acidimicrobiales bacterium
TCATCGAAGGAGCGCTGCTCAACTTGAACGACGACGACTCGGTGGACAACGTGTTCGACGGTCCGGCCTTCGTCGAGGTGTACTTCGCCATGCTCGAAGGGGCGGGTATCCCCCGGCCGAACGGCCTCATCCTCCGCTGACGTCCGCGCACATGGCGGGCACCACGGCAGCCACCGGGCGGCACGGCGTCGAGCTGGCTGCCCGTGTGGTCGATCCCGGCCTCTACGAAACCGACCCTCATCCGCTGTTCGCCCGCCTGCGAGCGGAGGCGCCGGTGGCCTGGAACGCCGAGCGGGGCTTCTGGGCGGTGTCGACCTATCGCGAGGTGAGCCGGGTGGAATCCGAGCACGACACCTTCTGCGCCTCGAAGGGCATCCTGGTGGACGAGATCGGTGTGACCTATCCGTCGCCCCCCACCATCTTGCACTGCGACCCCCCGGAGCACACCCGCTACCGCCGCCTGGTCCAGCCGGGGTTCAAGCCCTCCGTGGTGAAAGCCCTCGACCCGGTGGTACGGGCCCGGGCCCGGAACCTGGTGGAGCGCATCGGAGCAGACGAGGTCGTCGACGTGGTGCCGCTGTTGGCCGTGCCGCTACCGCTGCTCGTGATCTCGGAGATGCTCGGCGTGCCCGAGGACGACTGGGAGCGCTGCTACGCCTGGTCCGAGGCGGTGGTGCCGGGGGCGACCGACTGGCCGGAGGACTACAGGCAGCAGCTCATGGCCGAGATGGTCGACTACCTGGTGTCGGCCACCAAGGCCCGTCGCAGCGAGCCGCGAGACGACGTGCTCTCCGAGCTGGCCCGGGCCGCGATCGACGGCGAGCAGCTCTCCGACGACCAGCTGGCCATGTTCCTGGTGCAGCTGCTGGTGGCCGGCAACGAGACGACCCGCAACCTGATCGCCGCCGGGCTCCTGGCCCTGGCCGAGGCGCCGGATCAGTGGGCCCGGCTGCGAGCCGACCGCTCCCTGGTGCCGAGCGCGGTGGAGGAGCTGTTGCGCTGGACCTCGCCGGTGCTGTCGTTCATGCGCACGGCAACCCGTGACACGGAACTGCGCGGCGTGCCCATCGCCGAAGGCGAACCGCTGCTCATGCTGTTCGCCTCGGCCAACCGCGACGAGGAGGTCTTCGGGCCGGGCGCCGGACAGCTGGACGTCGGGCGCCGTCCCAATCCGCACATCGCCTTCGGCTTCGGTAACCATTTCTGCCTCGGCGCTGCGCTCGCTCGTCTGGAAGGGCGGGTGGTGCTCGAGGAGCTCCTCGGGCGCTTCGCTGGGATCGAGGTGGCCGGGGCGGTGGAGCGCACCGGGTCCTCGGTGGTGGCCGGCATGCGCCGGGCCGAGTTGCGATTCTGCACCGGCTGAACCGTCTCAAACCGACGAACCGACTGATCCGACCGATCGACAAGGAGGACGAAGGTGGGCGACCGTCCGGTGATCGACCAGCTCAATCTGGTGGTGCGCGACATGGAGGCCAGCGTGGCCTTCTACCGGCTCCTCGGTGTGGAGGTCGGAGAGACGCCTGAGGACTGGGCGGACTGGGCCCCGCACCATCGCAGCGCCGAGGTGGGCATCGACCTCGACTTCGACAGCGTGCGCTTCGCCCGGCGCTGGGACGCCGGGTCCGACGGAGCCCGGGTGGTCATCGGGTTCAAACTGGCGTCCCGCCAAGCGGTCGACGAGATGTTTCGAACACTCACGACAGCCGGGTATGCGGGTCGCCAGGAGCCCTGGGATGCCTTCTGGGGTGCCCGCTATGCCGTGGTGGCGGACCCCGACGGCAACCCCGTGGGGCTCATGAGCCCGGTCGACCCCGACCGCCGCAGCGACGGGCCCGACCCGGCCACGTTCTGACTCCGGTTGGAAGGCTCCCAATAACAAATTGGCCCCGGCCGAAACCGGGACCACTCCGGTAGCTCTTCGAACAGAGCGGTCGTCAACCAGTCATGAGCATATCCCGACTGCCCCGGGGTGGGACTCGAACCCACAACCATGCGGTTGACGCCCGCCCGCTCTGCCGTTGAGCTACGCCGGGGCATCGAGAAAGTGTCGCAGGCAGGTGTGTTCGCACGGCCCGTTCAGGAGGCGGCGACCCAACAATCCCACTGCTCGACAGTGACGAAGCCCATGCGGCGGTAGACCGGGTAACCCGCCTCGGTCGACTGCAGGTAGGACCATCGGGCGCCGACGGCCAGTCCGTCGGCCACCGCCCGGGCGGTCACCGCCGTACCGAATCCTCGGCCGCGGTGCTCCGGCGGCGTGGCGATGTTGAAGATCCCGACTGCCTGCCCGAGCGTCACCCCAAGACCAGTGGTGACCTGCTCGCCATCGATCTCCCCCACATAGCAGCGCGTGCCGGGACGCGCGAGCACCGCCGGGGTCATGAGCTGGAGGAACGGGTCCTCCGGGGCTTCGAACCCGCGAGCCGCCGTGCGCGCGTGCAATCGGGCCTCGTCCGGCGCCAGCTGTCGAATCCGTAGCTGTTCGACATCCTGGGCTGTACCGAGGCGATCGCTCTGCTCGAGGGCCATGAGGGGGATCGGCGGCTGCTCCGCCATGCCTCTGTCGGCAGCAAGACTCGACAGCTGCTCGGAAGCGCCCGGGCGCAGCTGGAGGCAGTGCGGGATCCCCGTGCTCGCCAGTTCGTCAAGTAGATCCGAGACCGTGTGCACGTCGGGGTCGGCCGCTTCCGGCCACACACCGTTGAGCGTAGGCAGTGGCACTCCGGTCGCCCCGGCGACGACGCCGTTGTGACGGCGGGACCAACCGTTCGGGACGGCGTCGATCAGATAGACCCAGACCGAGGCGAGTGCCGACGCCACTTGGTCGGCGTCGATCGACATGTTAGGCACCATAGGACAACTGCGGGAACGACCGGGCACCTGCCTCTCGGCATGTCACTGCAACCCGAGCACCGTCCTGAGGCTCTCGTCGATGCCCCACATCTCCTCCGGGCTCGCAGTGCCGATGCGAGTCCCGAGGCGATTGACGTCGACAGCGCCGACCTGTTCGACGAGCACCCTGGTGGTCTTCCCTTTGATCGCCATCTCCGGTCGGAAGCTGGCGGCCCGGGCGCTGCGAGACGTCGGGGCGATCAGGACCACGGAACGGGGCAACAGCGCGTCCGACTGCACGACGACACCGAAGCGTCGGCCCTGCTGCTCGTGGCCGGCCCGTCGCGCAGGACGCAGTTCGTGAACGTCACCCCTCTGCACGAAGTCTCTCCATGAGAGATGCCACCTCCAGCATCTCTTGTCGATCGGCCTCGTCCGCCTCCAGGGCAGCGACCTCGGCCCGGAGCGCCTGGCGGCGCCGGAGCGCCGCTGCGGCATCGAGGATGGACTTGCGGATCGCCTCCGACCGGCTCATGCCCGATGCCTCGAGCGTGCGGAGTGCCCGCTGAACCTCGTCGTCCAACCGGACCGAGACCGCTTGCGCCATTCAAAATACTGTATCACAAAACGTGATACAGAGTGCGGAGGGAGGGGGGTCCCGGGCCTTTCCGGCCATTCAGTCGTTGGCGCTCACCTCGGCCAGCAGGTCGGCGAACCTCTTGGCGGCCGCCTCCCGCCGGGTCGGGACGTGCTCCGACGGAACCTCCTGCGGGTGGTAGCGCTTCAGTACCTGACGGGCGACGGTCACCTTGTGCACCTCGTCCGGCCCGTCGTAGATGCGCGCGGCACGCGCCGCGCGGTACATGTGCTCGAGCGGCAGGTCGGTGGAGAAGCCGAGCGAGCCGTAGGCCTGGATGGCCCGGTCGATCACGTTGTAGAGCACCTGGGCGCCGAAATATTTGATCATGGCGATCTCGACCCGGGCGGCGGGCGCTCCTTCCCTGTCCATCTTCCAGGCGGCCTGCAGGGTCATGAGGCGTGCCGCCGC
>DATHCF010000433.1:0-10117 GCA_035319705.1 Acidimicrobiales bacterium
CGAGGACCGGGTGTCGAGCTCGACCACCAGGTTGAGATATGGCGGCTGGCCGGCCGGCCCGCCCACCGGGTCGGTCTCGTACACCGGCGACACCGCCACCACCTCCTCCAGCGCCACCACGGCGCGCCGCAGCTCGGCCAGGCGGTCGCCGAGGTTCGACCCCAGCCCCAAAAAGGCGCGCACGAAGCGGGCGCCTTTCAGCGCCGGCGGGTGATGCGTACCCCGGCCGACGCCAGCTGGTGCTCGACCGGGGGGCGGAGCTTGCGCACGGCCACGGTCACCGCCTCCACCCGACCGTCGGCCAACAGGGCACGGGCGATCTCCTCGGCCAGGGTCTCGAGCAGTCGTCGCGGCGGGCCGAGCAGCACCGACACCACCCTCGACACCGCAGTGGCGTAGTCGCACGTACCCTCCAGCTCGTCGCTCGAGCCGGCGGGCGAAAGCGACAGGTAGAGGTCGAGATCCACCTCGAAGGGCTGCGGGGCGGACCGCTCCGCCTCCCCCACTCCGTGCACGGCCTCGAGGCGAAGCCCTCTGACCTCGATGCGATCGGCCAGCGGCACCTCGGGGTCACGGCGTTCGGAGAACGCGGGCTCATGGCGTGCGGAGAACGCAGCATCATGGCGCTCGGAGGACGCGGGCGTCACCCGGCTTCCGGTTTCTCCACCGACGCCGCCTGGGCCACCAGGTCACGTCCGACCGGGCCCATCTGGTGCCCGATGAGCCGCTCGACCACGACGATGGCCTGCGGCCCGCCCGCCAAGCGCCCGGACCACAGGAGAAACCCGCCGATCACCCCCATCACGCGGTCGCCCAGCTCCTCCTGGTGCAGAAGGACCCGTTCGCCGGCGTGCAGCCACTCCTCGAGGTGCCGGTACAGCTCCGCCAGGTTCTCCGACACGTCCCCGGTGGCCGGCATGGGGAAGTGCGACCAGGCCAGGCCGCCTTCGTCGTAGGCGGCCAGGTTGTGCGGAGAGGGAAGCATCGAGACCACCCGGTTGAAGCCCTGGACCCGCAGCCAGATGATCTCCTCCTGACGGCGGACCCGGCGGTGATGCGGGGCGAAGCCGCCGGGTCGCTCGCTGACCGCCAGCTGGTCCTTCACCACCCAGGTGAAGTTGCGCGGCGAGATCCCGGCCGCCCACTTCCCCCTCACGGCCCGACCCCCGCCGGCGAGGGCTGGGCGGCGAAGCGCGTGTCGCCGACCAGCACCGCCGCCTGCACGGTGGCCGCCACGTCGTGGACGCGCACCATGCGCGCCCCGGCCAGCATGGACCAGGTGGCCGTGGACAGCGACCCGGCCAGACGCCGGTCGACGGGCGCCGGCGAGTGGCCGGCGGAGGCCAGGCGGCCGATGAAACCCTTGCGGCTGGTGCCGACCAGCACGGGCCAGCCGCTCGCCACCAGCTCGGGCAGGTGCCGCAGCAGCAGCAGGTTGTGCTGCTGGGTCTTGCCGAACCCGATGCCCGGGTCCACCCACAGCTCGGTCACCCCGGCGTCGGCCGCCTCCGCAGCGCGCCGGCACAGGAACCCGAACACCTCGGCCACGACGTCGCCGTAGCGCGGATCGTCCTGCATGGTCGGCGGTGAGCCTTGCATGTGCATGGCCACGTAGCCGGCACCCGCCTCCGCGGCCAAGGGCCACAGCGAGGCGGAGATGTCGTTCACGATGGTGGCTCCCGCCGACAGCGCCGCTTGCGCCACCTCGGCCTTGCGGGTGTCGATCGACACCCGCACCCGGCCGGCCAGGGCCTCGACCACCGGCACCACCCGGGCCAGCTCCTCGCCCAGCGCCACGGGGGCGGCCCCCGGGCGGCTGGACTCGCCGCCCACGTCGACCACGTCCGCCCCGGCGGCCGCCATGTCCAGCCCGTGGGCGACCGCCGCCTCGGGGTCTAGGTAGCGACCGCCGTCGGAGAAGGAGTCCGGGGTGACGTTCAAGATGCCCATGACCTGGGGGCGGGCCACGGCCCGAGCGTAGACGGCGCCCCCTAGCGCCCGTGGACGAACTCCATGGCCTCGGCCCGGGTCCGGGGGTCGTCACGGAACAACCCGCGCACCGCCGAGGTGATGGTCAGCGTGCCGGGTTTCTTCACGCCGCGCATGGACATGCACAGGTGCTCGGCCTCCACCACCACCAGCACCCCGCGCGGCTGGAGCACCGCCTCGAGGCAGTCGGCGATCTGGGTGGTCATGCGCTCCTGCACCTGCAGGCGGTGGGCGAAGTCGTCGACCAGGCGGGCCAGCTTCGACAGCCCAGTGATGCGTCCGTCCTCGCCGGGGATGTAGCCGACGTGTGCCTTGCCGATGAAGGGGACCATGTGGTGCTCGCACAGCGAGGCGAAGGGGATGTCGCGGACCATGACCATCTCGTCGTGTTCGGCGGCGAAGCTCACCGAGAGGTGCTGACCGGGGTCCTGGCCGTTTCCGGAGAAGAGCTCGGCATACATCTCGGCGATGCGACGCGGGGTGGCCCTGAGCCCGTCGCGAGCCGGGTCCTCGCCGATGGCCTCCAGCAGCTCGTGCACCAGGTGCTCGACCCGGGCACGGTCCACGCTCATGGGCGGCAGCGTAGTGAGCCGCCCCTGGCGGCAGGTTCAGTCGACCGGAACCGGTCCCTGGTAGACGCGGATGTCGGGGAGGTTGCGGTAGCGCTCGGCCACATCGAGCCCATAGCCCACCACGAAATCCGGGGGGATGTGGAAGCCGACGTAGCGCAGGTCGATGTTGGCACGCTGGCGGCCCTCCTTCACCAACAGCGCACAGATCTCCAAGCTGGCCGGACGGCGTGCCAGGAGATTGCGCCGGATGTAGGAGAGCGTGAGTCCGCTGTCCACGATGTCCTCCACCACCAGCACGTGCCGGTCGGTGAGGTCCGAGTCGAGGTCCTTCACGATGCGCACCACGCCGCTGGTGGCGGTGGCCGACCCGTAGGAGGCGACGGCCATGACGTCGACCTCCACCGGCTGGCAGATGACGCGGGCGAGGTCGCTCATGAACACGAAGGCGCCCTTCAGCACCCCGACCAGAAGCGGCGCACGGCCCTCGTAGTCGAGGGTGATCTCCTCCCCGAGCTCGCTGACACGCCTGAGCAGGGTGTCTTCGGGCACGACCACCTGCCCGAGGTCGGGGTCCTTCTCCCAACGCTCCGCCACCCCCACCGGACGCAGTCCCCGCAGCAGGAACGGCCCGGAGGCGTGGGGCTCGTCCACGGCCGGCGACACTACCGGAGCGTCGCCGGGCCGGCCGCTTCGGCGACCAGGCGCCCGCGCGAACGGCGCACCCGCCGTAAAGGGGCCAGGTCGGTGGCGCGGCCGCGTCCGGCGGCCACGGCCAGCACGCGTTCGACGGCAGCCAGGTCCGGCGGGTAGCCCCCGGGGCTGCGCAGCCAGCGCCGCGCGGCGCGGCGCGCCAGCGGCGGTGGGGCGGCGACCAGGGCGCGGGAATCGGTCGGGTCCAGGCCTGCGGCGAGATCGTCGAGCAGCTTCGCCTCCTCGGCCATCAGTGCCGCCTGGCGAGCCAGCACCGGCACCAGATCGCGCCCCGACACCGCGTTGCACAGCGGCAGCAGCTCGTGTCGCACACGGTTGCGCAGAAAGCGCCGGTCGTCGTTGCTCGGGTCGCGTACCACCTCGATCCCGAGCTCTTCGCACAAGGCGTGTGTCTCGGCGCGCCGGAGTCCCAGAAGCGGATGACGCGGCCCGTGTCGCATGGCCGCCAGCCCGTCGACCCCCGAACCGCGCAGGAGGTTCAGAAGGACGGTCTCGGCCTGGTCGTCCATGGTGTGGCCGGTGGCGGCCTCGGCGCCGAGGAGCGCCATCCGTCGCTGTCGGGCGCGTGCCTCGAGGTTGGGACCCGGCTCGATCACCGCCGTCACGCGCTCGAAGCGCGCCCCGAGTCTCGCCGCGTTCTGCGCCACCACGTCGGCTTCTCCGGCTGATCCCGCCCGCAGGCCGTGGTCGACGTGCACGGCGGTCACCGCGCATCCGGCCCCCACCGCCAGCACCAGCAGGGCCGTGGAGTCGGCGCCTCCGGAGACCCCGCACCGAAGCGCTGTGCCCGGCGCCGGGAAGCTGCAGCGCCCCGACAGCTCTGCGACCGAGACGGCCATCACCCGGTGGCGAGCTGCGGGGGGCCCGCCCGGGCCACCCACAACGACGGCTGGCGGATCTCCTCCATGGTGGGGAGCATCTCGGGCCCTTCCCACACCCGCCCGAAGAGGGAAGGCCCGCCCGCCGTCTCCACGGCGGCGATGAACTTCTCGCCCAGCGCGTACTGCTTCAACTTGGCCTCGATGCCGAGCAGCTGTTGGAGAAGGCGAGCGGGGAGGCTGGCGCGCGACCGGCGCTCGCTCAGCACGGCGGCGAAGCGTGAAGCCTCGGGCAGCTCCGCCGCGCCGGCTCGGCTCATGGTGACGTCGCCGTGGCCCTCGAGCAGGCTCATGAGCGCCTGGATGCGGTTGATCACCTCCATCTGCTCCGGCCCAGCCACGAGCCCCAGCAGCCCCGCTTCCTCGAGCGGGTTGCGCGAGGCGCGCACCGACTCGGCCGCTCGTCGCAGGGCTTCTCCGAACCGCCGGGGATCGGGAACCGCCACCGACATGGCCTGGTCGACGAGAGACAGGAAGTACGGACGAAGCCAGGGCACGCCCACGAATTGGCAACGGTGGGTGACCTCGTGCAGGGCGATCCACAGCCGGAACTGCCTGGGGGGGAACCGGTGCTGGCGTTCCAGGGCGACGACGTTCGGCCCCACGAAGGCGACGACGTCGCCGCTGTCTTCCTCGGCCTCGGTGAGCAGAAGGTCGTACTGGCCGAGCACGCGGGTGGACATCCAGCCCAGCACCAGGCCGAGCTGCGCCCCGGCGGTGGCACGGGCGGCCCCGCCCAGCGGACCCGGGAGCGACGAGGCCGTCATGCGCGACAGCAGCGGCTCGAGCAGCCGCCGGAACGAAGAGATGTTGCGCCGGGCCCATTCGCTGCGGTCGACGACCACGCCACGCGCCGCTGAGGGAACGCTGAGCCCTGTCGACGCCACCACCAGTTCCTGGGCCCGCTCGGTGAATTCGGCGAAGTCGCTGTCGAGCTGGGAAGTGGTGGCACGATCGAGGACCACGGCGGGCGGCCCGAACGGGGAGCGGCCCGAAGCGAACCAGCCGGCCACCCGTTCAGCCGTTTCCCAGGACACCGGACCGGCCATCGGGCCAGTCTAGGAAGGTGGCCTCAGGCGATCTTCCGGCCGCGCATGCGGGGGGTGGCCTGCGGGGCGTGTTGGGAACAGAAACGGCCCTCGTTGTAGATCGACAACTTGGTGTCGCAGCCGTCCTCGGCGCAGATGCGCCCCCGGGGGTAGGTACGCGAGGGGCGCCCGGTCCCGGTGAACCCGGAGCCGCCGATCGATCCCTCGAAGCGTTCCCCCAAGTCGTTGCGGTCGTCCATCGGGCCTTGGACCTCCCTCGCCACCCATTGCCGTATCGGCCGTCGGGCGGGGGGTCCGCAGGGCCTGCCCGCTGCGTTGTGCGTCCGTTGTTGGAAGAAGGGGAACGACGGGAAGGAGGTGCCCGTCCACGGGCAGGGGCCGCCGGCGCCCGGCTCGGCGCCGGAGGAACAAGGAGGTCAGGCGCCGCCCTCGGTCGGCCTTCGCTCCTCGGCGGCCAGGGCGGCGCGCACCCGGGCCACCAGCGTTTCGGGAACCCGGTCGCGGCACCGCACGGCGATGACTTGGCGTAGCTCGAATTCGAAGTCGTAGGCCCCGAGGCACGGACCACACTCGTCGAGGTGGCGCTTGATCTCGGCCCGGCGCTCGTCGGTCAGCTCACCGTCGAGGTAGTGGTAGAGCCGCTCGATGGTCTCCTCGCAATCGGCGGGCTCACCCGATTCCATGCTCCCCTCGTCTCCTGTCCTGCGCCCCGCTAACGGGCGCTGTCGGAGCCGACCAGGCCCCTCGCCTCTGCGAAATCTGTCAACGCCTTCTGCAGTGCCCTTCTTCCCCGGTGGATGCGGCTCATGACCGTGCCGATGGGCACGTCGGTGATCTCGGCGATCTCCTTGTAGGAGAAGCCTTCGACGTCGGCCAGCAGCACGGCGATGCGGAAGTTCTCGGGCAGAGACTCAATGGCCGCCTTGACCTCGTCGTCGGTGATGCCTTCGAGCACCAGCTCCTCGGCCGAGCGGCCGAGCCCACCCCCGTCGAGATCGGCCAGCCGGCGATACAGGTAGAGGTCCTCCACGTCCTCTACGTCCGCCTTCTCCGGACGGCGCTTGGCGGCACGGTAGGAGTTGATGAAGGTGTTGGTGAGGATCCGATACAGCCAGGCCCGGAGATTGGTCCCCTCCTCGAAACGGTCGAAGGAGCGGTAGGCCTTCAAGAACGTCTCCTGCACCAGGTCCTCGGCATCAGCCGGATTGCGCGTCATGCGCAGCGCGGCGGTGTAGAGCGCTGGCATGTGCTCCATGGCGAGCTCGGAGAAGCGGGCGCGATCAGCCATCGGCGGCAGCCTACTCATCGGCTGTTGCGCCGGGGTCCGGGCTGGTCGGCGGCCGGCGCAGTTCGGGGGCCGCAGGAATACGGCGGCTCAGTAACCGGGAAAGGCTCTGCGCACGGCGTCGAGGTCGACGCCCTGCGCCGTGGCCGACGCAGGAGTGTGGCCGGGGTCCAGGCGGCCCGACACCAGCCGGATGAACGCTTCGGCCGGAAGCTCGAGGTAAGGCAGGGAGGCGTCGCCGTCACGGCGGAGGCGGGCAGCTCCACCGGACAGTTCGAGGACGAAATGCCGCGCCGGAGCGGTGGTCACCACCGCGAGCGTCATCTGCTCGACGGGCTCGGCCCGCTGCACCATGGTGCCGATCCAGTCGACGAGCACCAGCGTGGCGTCGTCCTCCAGCCCGGCGCCTGGGTCGATGGACACCACGATGTCCCAGCTGTGCAGGGCGTGCTCCGACAGCCGCATGCGCACGACGTCCAGCAGACTCCGCTCGGCGCCGAACATCTCCAGCCGCCACGAGCTCCGGTGGAGATCGTCGATGCCGCCGAGAAGATCGAGCAGGCGCCGGTCGGCCGTCAGGCAATCGGCCACCTGCTCCTCGGGCGTCTTGCCGTTCCACCGCTCCCACACCGGACGGAGCTGCTCCGTGCCGAGCGGCGCGCCGGCGCGCAGTCCCGCCTCGACGAAGCCTCCGAAGATCTCCGCCCCCGACCCGAGATGGGACGCCACCTGCGCCCGCGACCATTCGTCGCAATACGAGCCTTCCCGTATCTGCTCCGGGCTGAGGGAGCTGAGCACCAGCTCAAGACGGTCGCGCGACCGGCCCAAGGCGGCGAAGACCTGTGCGAACGTCGTGGGTTCGGGCACGTCGCCCACATACTGGTCGCTGGGCGAGGACACCCGGCTCAGTGACCGACGGAGGCCGGGCGTGCCAGCGCCGGCTCGTCGAGATCGGCGGTGGGCGCCACGCCCTCGGCGGTGACGAAGGCGTGGTCACGCAGCGGGATCTCCTTGAGCAGGAAGCTCAGGGCGAATGCCAGCAAGGACACGGGCGCGCCGATGAGGAACACCGTCACCAGGGCGTGGCTGAAGACCTGCACGAAACCGGCGTGCAGCGCTGGAGGCAGGTGGTCGATCTGGGCCGGGTTGAGCGAGATGCTGTGTCCGGCGAACCTCTTCACCACGCCGGCCGGCAGGTACTTCGGCAGCAGTGCGTACACCCGGTTGTTGAAGATGGCGCCGAAGAGCGCCACGCCGAAACATCCGCCGATGGAGCGGAAGAACGTGGCCGCCGATGTGGCCGTGCCCAGCTGGCTGTAGGGCACGGCATTCTGCACGGCCACCACCAGCACCTGCATCACCAGCCCCACCCCCAACCCCACCACCGCCATGAACAGCGAGGACTCCAAGGTCGAGGTGGTGGGGGTCATGAGCGAGAGCAGGTACAGCCCGACCGCCATGACAGCCGTGCCGGCGATGGGAAAGGCCTTGTACCGTCCGAAACGGCTCACCAGGCGCCCGCTCAGGATGAAGGTGGTGAGCATGCCGGCCACGAGCGGCAGCAGCTCGAGCCCGGAGATGGTGGCGCTGGCGCCATGGACGGTCTGGAGGTAGACGGGGATGTAGATGATGGCGCCGAACATCATGAAGCCGACGATGAAGCCCACCATGCTGGTGACGGTGAAGGTGCGGTTCCGGAAGAGCTCGAGGGGGATGACGGGCTCGGCCGCTCTGCGCTCGACCACCACGAACACCGCCACACAGCCGGCCGCCACCAGTGCCAAGGCGGTGATCACCCCCGATCCCCATGGGTAGGTCGTCCCGCCCCACGTGGTGAGCAGGATGACGCAGGTGACGGCGGCGGCCAGCACGGCGGTGCCGAGGTAGTCGATGGCGTGCTCGGTACGCCGGACCGGGATGTGCAGCACACTGGCCACCACGAACAGGGCGACGATCCCGATGGGCACGTTGATGTAGAAGACCCAGCGCCACGACAGGTCGTCGGTGAAGATCCCGCCGAGCAGCGGTCCGGCCACGCTGGACAGGCCGAACACCGCCCCGAAATAGCCCATGTACCGCCCTCTTTGACGAGGGCTGACCACGTCTCCGGTGATGGCCTGGGCTCCCACCATGAGCCCGCCCGCCCCCACACCCTGCACGGCCCGGGAGAAGATGAGCTGGACCATGGAGTGGGCGAGGCCCGACACGGCGGAACCGGCCAGGAAGATGACGATGGCCGCCTGGAAGAGCTTCTTGCGGCCGTAGAGGTCGCCGAGCTTGCCCCACAGTGGCGTCGAGATGGTCGAGGTGAGCAGGTACGCGGTGACCACCCACGACAGGTGGTTGAGCCCGTGCAGGTCGCCGGCGATGGTGGGCAGGGCGGTGGCCACGATGGTCTGGTCCAGCGAGGCCAGGAACATCCCCAGCATGAGGGCGCCGAGGATGACCAGGATCCGGCGATGCTCGGCCTTCGACTGCCCGCTGTCGGCCACCGCCTCGACGTCAATCGCCATGAGCGGGCTCCTGGTCGTCGGCGACGCTGGTGGCCAACCGCTGGAGCAGGCGCGCCAGCTCTTTGCGGTCGGCGTCCGGCCACCCCCGCAACACGTCGTCCAGCCACTGCTGGCGGGCGTGGAACAGCCGTTCGATGGCGCGCCGGCCCTCGCGCGTCAGCTTGAGCTGCAGGGCCCGGGCATCGTGGGGATCCATCGAGCGGACGAGCAGCCCGGCCCGCTCAAGCTGCTGGACCTTGCGGGTGACGGCCGGGGGGTCGATGGCGAGGCGGTCGGCCAACTCGGTCAACCGCATGTTCTGGCCCTCGGTGTAGAGCTTGTACACCAGGGCGGCCCCGGCCCGGTCGAGGTCGACACCGGCGCGCTTGCACAGCGTCTCGTGCACCTTGACCTGGTTCACCACCCGTGCCACCGAGGACAGCGCCGCGGCGATCTCCTCGGTGACGCGATCGGGACCGGTTCGGATGGTGGTCATCGTGCTGCTGGCCTCCGGGGAAAGTTAGATGATACAGGCAAATAAACTCGGCCGTCACATCGGCCGTCACATCGGCCGTCACATCGGCCGCACCGGTCGCATGGGGATGTGGGCCACAGCAGGACCTACAGTCGCTCCGGTGAGCTCGCAGACCTACCGCCTGGCCGGCAGCGACGTGTCGATCCCGGCCATGGGCGTGGGCACCTGGGCCTGGGGTGACCGCTCCACCTGGGGCATGGGCGGCTACGACACCGGTCTGACCCGGGCCTCGATCGAAGAGGCGTGGCAGACCTCGATCGACGCCGGCGTCACCTTCTTCGACACCGCCGAGGTCTACGGCAGAGGGGAGAGCGAGCGCATCATCGGTTCACTGCTGGCCGCCGATCCGAAGCGGGCCGGCAGTGTCACGATCGCCACCAAGTTCATGCCGTTCCCGTGGAAGCTGGACATGGGCGCCGCTCTGCTCCGCTCGCTGCGGGCCTCGCTCGAGCGCCTCGGCCGGGCCCACGTCGAGCTGTACCAGATACATGGGCCGATCAGCTTCCGCTCGCACGCGGCGGTGGCCGACGCGTTGGCCGAGGCGCACCGGCAGGGGCTCACCAAGGCGGTGGGCGTGTCCAACTACTCGGCCGCCGAGACGCGCGC
>DATHCF010000434.1:0-26228 GCA_035319705.1 Acidimicrobiales bacterium
TCGAGTGCGGCATCGGGCTGTCGGACTTCCAGGACCTGAAGGAAGGCGACATCATCGAGACGTACGAGGAGCGGGAGATACCCCGCACCTGAGGCCGGTGTCGCGCCGCCGTAGCCAGCCCCCGGCCCGGTTCCCCCGCACGGCCCGCGTCAACCAGGTCCTGCGCGAGGTGGTGGCCGACGCTCTGGAGCGACTGTCGGACGCCGACGAGCGACTCGGCATGGCCACGGTGACGGCCGTGGAGGTGAGCCCGGACCTGCGTCACGCCACCGTCTACCTGAGCTCGATGTCCGAGGACTGCCGCGCCGCCCTGGGCGGGCACCGGGCCCAGCTCCAGCAGGCCATCGCCAGTCAGGTGCGCATGAAGCGCACCCCGCAGCTCACTTTCGCCGCCGATCCCGGCGTGGCCCAGGGCGAGAAGGTCGAGGAGATCCTCCGCCATCTCCATGAGCACGGTGGAGGAGATGCCCCGCCAGCTCCATGAGCCCCGGCCAGGCGCAGTTCCGTGAACGCGGCGACTGACTCCGCTCCGGACATCACCGGTCTGGTAGTGGTGGACAAGGAGCCGGGCTGGACGTCGCACGACGTGGTGGCCCGTTGCCGGCGCATCTTCGGCCTGCGACGCGTCGGTCACGCCGGCACCCTCGACCCCGACGCCACCGGCGTGCTGCTCGTGGGGCTCGGGCGCTTCACCAGGATGCTTCGCTTCCTGTCCGCCCTGGGGAAGTCCTACACCGGCGAGATCGTGCTGGGCGTCGCCACCTCGACGCTCGACGCCTCGGGTGAGGTGACCGGACGTTGGGACATGTCGGGGGTCGACCTCTCCGCGGTGCGGGCGGCGGCGGCCGGCCTTACCGGGGACGTACGCCAGCGCCCGCCCATGGTCTCCGCCGTCAAGGTGGGCGGCCAGCGCCTGCACGTGCTCGCCCGCCGGGGCGAGGAGGTCGAGCGCGCCGAGCGCTCGGTCGTGGTCGAGCGCTTCGAGATCGAGCCCACCGGCGAGTCCGGGGTGTTCGCCGTGGAGGTCGACTGCTCGACGGGCACCTACGTCCGGGTGCTGGCTGCCGACCTGGGTACCGCCCTCGGAGGCGGTGCCCATCTGCGCAACCTGCGCCGCACGCGGGTGGGCTCGTTCACCGTGGACGACGCCGCGCCGCTGGAGGCACTGTCGCTCGAACGACTGCTCGCCCCGGCAGAGGCGCTGCGCCACCTCCCGCGCGTGATGGTGGGGGAGGAGACGGCCCGAAGCGTGTCGCACGGTCTGCCCCTCGACAAGGTGGCGGCAGGCGCCTCCGGCACCGGGCCGTGGGCGGTGCTCGACGGCGCCGGCCGGCTGTTGGCCGTCTACCGACACGGCGACGGCGACCGGATGGTGGCCATCTGCGTGCTCGAGCCGAGTGGCTGAGCGCCGGAGTGGTCGACGCCGGGGTGGGCGGCGCGCCCACCGGTAACCTCCACGGAATGCAGGTGATCCGCGACCTGGTCGGCATGGTCGCCCCCTCCGGCGGATCGGCGGTCACCATCGGCGCATACGACGGCGTCCACTGCGGCCATCGGCACGTCCTCGGCCTGCTGTCGGAGGGGGCGGCCGAGCGCGGGCTCGAGACCGTGGTGGTCACCTTCGACCGTCATCCGGCCACCGTGGTGCGCCCGGAGTCGGCGCCTCTGCTGCTCACCGACCTCGACCAGAAGCTCGAACTGCTGGCCAGTGCCGGAGTGGACACCACGGTGGTGGTGCGTTTCGACGAAGCGCGTGCCAAGGAGTTGGCCGAGGACTTCGTCACCGAGGTCCTGGTGCAGGGGCTCGACGCCCGCCTCGTGGTGGTGGGTTCGGACTTCCATTTCGGCCACGGCCGCAAGGGCAACGTGGCGCTGCTCACCGACATGGGGGCGCGCCACGGCTTCGAGACGGTGGGTGTCTCCCTCGACGCGCAGGACGGCCAGGTGGTGTCCTCCACGCGCATCCGTCACCTGCTGGCCGCCGGCGAGGTGCGTCAGGCGGCCCGGCTGCTCGGCCGCCTGCATCAGGTGCGCGGCGTCGTGGAGCACGGTGACGGACGGGGCGGATCAGTGCTGGGCCTTCCCACCGCCAACCTGTCAGTGCCGGGGGAGATCGCCGTGCCGGCCGAAGGGGTGTACGCCGGCTGGTACCGGCGGCCGGACGGGAGCCGGTACCAGGCGGCCGTCTCCTACGGACGGCGCCCGACCTTCTACGACGAGGCGCGGCCGCTGCTCGAGGCCCATCTCGTCGGCTTCGACGGGGACCTCTACGGCGAGGAGGGACAGCTGAGCTTCGTGGAGCGCCTGCGCGGCGACGAGCGATTCCAGACCGTGGAGGCGCTGATGGCGCAGATGGAGGCGGACGTCGCTTGGACCGAGACCCTGCTGGCGGCCGAAGAGCAATAACCGTCGAGCGGGCCTCGTCGGACCCGCCGAGGCGGGTCAGTCGCTGGCCACCGGAACTTCGATCCTGTCGGCGTCGAAACGGAATCCGATGCCCCATACCGTGACCAGGTGCATGGGATTGGTGGGGTCCTTCTCGAGCTTCTGGCGGAGCCAGCGAACGTGTGTGTCGAGGGTGCGGGAGGTCGTGCTCGGTCTTCTCGCCCACACACGGCGCATGATCTCGTCGCGGGTGTGGACCTGTCGGGGTGGGTCGAGCAGCAGAGCGAGCAGGTCGAATTCCAGCCGCGCCAGGTGTACCTGTTCGCCGCACACAGTGACCTCACGATGGTTCATATCGATGTGGACGTCGCCTGCCACGTAGGTGCCACTCGGGCCTCTGTGGTGGAGCATGTGGTAGGAGCTGCCTGTTGCCAAGGCCAGGGCGCCGCGTATCCTGGCCAACAGTTCGCGGGTTCGGGCGGGATCTTGTAAGTAGGCGACCACACCGAGCTCGAAGGCCAGTACTGCGTCGGTCTGTGATTCAGGTGGAAAGCCGAGGACCACGGGGACATCGGCCACTTTGCGCACGTTTTGACAGAAGTCGATCCAGGAGGACTGCTGCGGCAGCGAATGGAGAAGCACGAGCGCCGGGAACTCAGAGTCGAAACTGGCCAAGGCCCCTGCGATGGTGTCAACGACGTCGACGTCGAAGCCGTCCGCGTCGAGTTCCCGGCACAAGGTCATGAGACGGTCATCCGTCGAGGGATCGGTATGCACGACCAGCACACGCGCTGGTGCGGTATTCCAGGACGGCCTTGCGGAAATCGCCGTCCGGCGAGAGCTGGTCAGACGCAACAAGCTGTCACCCCCCGGTGACCGGAGCTCCGCTTCGAAGGCGGCCTCGTCGAGGGGCATTCTGCGTTCTGGTCGTCCTTACGGGCAACCCCTGTGTGGTGAACTCTTCGTGACGGGGGTGTGACGGTCTTCTAGAGCCACCGCCAGGGGCCCGGATACGGCGGTCGCAGACTCACGTAGGTGAATTGGTCGGCGGGGCTCGTCTGGCTGGTGATCCCGTCCACGGTCACCGTGACGTCCACCGTCCCCTGACCGTGCGGTGCCACGGCGACGACCTCTGTGGGCGACGCCCCCAGGACGAACAGCGCGGGAGCGGTTCCGAAGTCGACGCGCAGTGAGGAGGGGCAGTACCAGAAACAGGAGCCCCCTGCGTTCGGAGGCAACAGGTTCGAGCCGGTGATGACCACCGTGGTGAGGAAATTCCCCTGGCTCGGGCTGACGGCCGACACCACCGGCGGCGGGGTGGCCAGATAGGTGAACTGTGCCGCTTGGCTTGGGGCACTGCTCACGCCGTTGACGGTCACGGTGACCGGCACGGTCCCCTGGCCGGAAGGAACGAGCACGCCGACCTCGGTGGCCAGGGCGAAGAGCACCTGGGCAGGGGCAGTACCGAAGTCCACCGTGGTGGGACCTGAGCAGATCCACCAGAACCCGCAAAAGCCGGCCTGCAGGTCAACCTGCAGCGGGTGGTCGCTCCGGAAGAGCGCGCCGATGCCCCAGCTGTTACCGGACAACCCGGTCCCGGTGATGAGGGCGAAGGAGCCAGCCATCCCGCTCTGCGGGCTGATGGCGCTGATGACGGGCGCCTTCGGCGTTGGCGGCACGGGCGTGGTGGTGGTCGTCGAGGAGGTTGGCGGCGAGACGGTCGTCGTGGTGGTGGGCGGGACCCTCGTGGTGGTGGTGGTGGGCGGGACCGTCGTGGTGGTGGTGGGTGGGACCGTCGTGGTCGTCGTCGACGTCGTGGTGGTCGTCGACGTGGTGGTGGTAGAGGTGGTGGATGTCGTCGACGTGGTCGACGTCGTCGACGTCGTCGATGTCGTCGACGTGGTCGACGTGGTAGAGGTCGAAGTACTGGTCGTGGTGGTGGGTGGAACCGTCGTGGTGGTGGTGGACGTTGTAGTGGTCGTGGGTGGCGTCGACGAGCTCACGTAGAAGGGGTTGGAGAAAACGTGCGGAGCGGCGAAGCTGCCGTAGTCCTCGCCTACATACCAGACACATGGATCGGTTGTGTTGCAGGTGATGGTGGCAGTCGGGTACTTCGTGTCGGGGAGGGCGTAGACCGGCATCAGGTCACCCTCGTTCTGCCCGGCGTAGTCGAAGGCCCCGCTCGGAGCCACGGAGAACGGGAAGTCCGGGCCGATCGTCTGGGCGGAGCAGTAGCTGTCGTTGGGAGGATCACCCGGGCTGCCGGTGCCGTTGTTGTACTCGCACTCGATGGCTTCGATGTCTCCACCATTGGCATCGGTCGGTGAGAAGACGCTGTTCGGACCCATGGACATGTTGATCTTCTGGCCGTCGGTGTAGGTCGTGTACGGAGCCGACGCAGGGGGCACCACGCAGTCGAGGTACACGCTGTTACCCGAGGGAAGAGTCCCGCACGGAGCGGGCTGCGCATTGGCGACGGAGAGCGCTCCGACCACGATGCCGGAAGCCACCGCGGCGACGGCAAGGACTGTGACCAGGAGTCGTGGCCTCTTTCGGGCCGCCATCAACGACGCCGCGGCGCGTTTCACGCGGGCTCACCTCACTGTCGTCTGGGTCCGGAAAGTGCCATTGTTCGAGGCCGAGAGGGGTTCGGCAAATCCAATAAGACGAAATTGCCCAGTATTCATCGCTAGTTCGCGAGGCTTCTCTCGATGTTCACCATGTTCTTCGGGATTTCGTCACCCAGTTCGGGTTGGAAGCGCCGCGTAAGGCTCAACACTCACCGTTGACAGTTTCGCGGCCACGCATCGTCACGGCAGAAGATTCGCAAGCGGACGATCGCCAGGCATCAAACCGAGGAGTGTGACGAACTCCCGATGCTGTGCGAACTTCCCATTAAACCTTGGTAGTTGCTGGGTCAGGAGCCTTGTTGCCTTGGCTGGCGTCTGCCATCAATGGTCGTCGGACCTGCGGCCGTTTCGCGTGACACGCGCGACGAAAGGATGATGACTGATGCTCCATGGCAGGTGGAGGAAGGCAACCAAGGTCGTTGTGGCATCTGGACTGGTGAGCGGCATGACGGTCTCCGTCCTCGTGCTGAACTTGGCTGCTGCCAGTGCGCAGTCCTCGGGTTGCGGCACGTTGCCGAGCAACAACGTCGTATACGTCGGCTGTGCCGTGCCGCAAGCCTCGTCCCCGTATACGGCCTACGCCGCCGGCCAGCAGGTCGATCTTTCCGCCGGTGACACCTCCCCACAGGTGCTCACCATCGACGGGGCCCCCTACGACTTCCCGGGCTTTTCGCCCTCTGACACCTACGGCGGAGACTTGGTTGCCATCGAGTGTGAGTACAACAACGGCGCCGGCGGCCTGGGCGATCCTCCCAACGCCAACTACTGCTCGGCCCAGACCGTGGCACCCGACTCCTTCTATGCCTTGGGGAACGACAGCTTCGACTATGCGGCGGAGAACGACGGTGATCTGGTGACGATCTCCGGAAGCAGGGGGAACCTCGTCTGCAACGCCAGCAGCCCCTGTGTGTGGTACGTCGGCGAGGGCTACAACAGCTTCGCCGCCCCGCACCTGTTCTCGAACCCGTTCGTGGTGGGTGGGGTCGGTCCCAGCTTCACCAGTGGGGCTAGCTACACCGCCACCTTCACCACCTCCGATCCGTTCAGCTTTGCGGTGACGACGTCGGGAACCCCCGGCGCCACCATCTCCCTGGCCTCGGGTTCGAGCCTGCCGAGCGGTGTCAGCCTGCAGAACCCTGGAACTCCGAACGGCACCGCCACCCTGAGTGGCACGAACTCGGTGGCGGCCGGCACTTACGACTTCACGCTGGTGGCCGACAACGGCGTGTACCCGAACGCTTCACAGTCCTTCGCGCTGACCGTGCCGAACCTCGCCCTGAGCGGCGGGCCCCCGAGCGCGACCATCACCTGTGCTGCCGGCAGCACGTGCGGGCCCTACGTCTTCTCAGCCGCCGGCGGCAGTGGCAAGTTCGTATGGACCGACACCATCAGTTCGGGGTCGTTTGCCAAGGGCGTGAAGTTCAAGAAGGGCACGCTCACGGTGGCTCCGAAGTCGAAGGACAGCGCCTCCAGCGTCACCTTCAGCGTCACGGTGACGAGCAAGGCGCACAAGCACACGCCGAGCTATACCGCCTCCAGCGGGGACTACACACTGAACATCACCGGCTAGGACGGACATGAGACGAGCCAGTTCTGCACGAACAAGTCGAGAAACGAAGACCAACAACGAAAAGGATGTGAATGCCAAGATGAAACTCCGGACGATTCGTACCCGCATCGCCGCCGGCGCCGCGCTCACGATGGCGGCGTTGGCGGGGACCTTCGCCCTGAGTGGCGTGGCTTCGGCAGACCCTGTGCCCGGGCAAGCACCACAGTTCTACACCGGGTTCAACTCGCAGGTCATTCGGAGCTCCGGGTCCGACACGACGTTCTACATGATGCAGGCCATCGCCGACCTGTACAACCAGGCGGGGCTCTACGGTTGCCAGGTCACGTCGACGACCAGCTATCCCTGCAAGGGCGTGCTCTCGTCCACCCCGGGGTCGTTGCCGGCGTCGGCGTCGTCGACCGACATCGCTCCAAGTGACGACGCCGACAACTGGGACCGTACCGAGGTCCTCGACGGCGTAGACGACGTCGGCTCCGGAGATGGTCAGAAGCAGCTCTGTGGAGCAGCGCCGTCCAACGCGAACCCGGAGTACAACCCGGACGCCACGGACTTCTCCCGTTCGTCCAAGCCCATCGCCTCCACGCCGCAGTGCACCGAGGAGGAGTCGCAGGGCTACGCCTACGACGGGGTTCCCATCGTCGACTGGCAGATGAACAGCGGTATCACCCCGGCCACCTTCGGTTCGGTGGAAGCGACGGTCCCGGTCGGTGGGCCGGCTGCCGGCTCCGCCACCCCGTGGTACACGGCGATCGACTCGCCGTCCAACTTGGCCGCCAACAGCAGCCACGCCGAAGCGGGCTCGGTGGCCGCCGGCTGGATCCCCGGCGATCCGGCCAGCTGCATCCCCGAGAACCTGACCGGTGTGGAATCGGGGACGCCCTGCTCGGGAACCCCGCTGCTGAACGTGAGCAACAGCGGTGGTGCGAACTCCGAGGCGTTCCGGATCTGGTGCGCAACCAACGGCGGGGGAGTCACCAACCAGATCTCGGACTGGGGCGCGCTCACCAACCTCGGCCCGAACCTCGTGGTGGTGGACGCCAACACGACGGGTGGTGCCTCGGACGTGACGATCAACGGCGGGGCTCCGGAAGGAACCACGTTCCCGGCCGTCATCGCCTCTGGTGACGCCGTCACCGGAATCGGGATCCCGGCAGGCTGGACGGTGTCCGGCTCCGGCGGCGGCGGGAGCACGCTGACGATCACGGGTCCGGGCAGTCTGACTAGCAACGCCGACACCAACCTCGACATCGCCATTGGGAACGCCAACGTCCTGACGGCTGGAAACGGTGTGCCCTTCGGGGTTCCGATCGTGGATCCGTATGTGAACCCGGCATCGGGGACCAACTACACCCTCGCCCACACCTTCCTCGCCCCGAATGGCGCCCCCAGCACGCCGTCGAGCCTGTGCGTCGGGTCGGGCGCCGGTACCACGACGAACCAGAACGCAGCCACCTCCGCCAGTGACGTCTGGGTCGAGCTGGAGAGCCCCGGCGTCACGCAGCCATCGACTCCGTACATGCTGGAGAACGACGCTGCCAACCTGGCCGACTACGCCGCCACCGCCTTCCCGGGTGACGCTGCCGACCAGGCGGTCATGGTCTCGGCCACGCTCTACTACGAGTCGAACGGCGTCGTGACGGCGAACCCCTACGCCCGCCAGGCCGGCATCTGCTCCAACGGCCAGGCCGTCAACTCGGCCGCCCTCACGCCGTGCGGCGCAGGCACGCTGTACTCGTTCCCGGTCACCAAGGTGAAGGAGAACGGGATCCAAGCCAGCCCAGGCTCCGAAGCCAATCAGACGCTCCCGACCGCGAGGGCGCTGTTCAACATCTTCCTCGACGCCCCGGTGCCGGCGTACAACAGCGCCGTGGCCCCGTCGACGACGGTGACCAATGCCAGCACCACCTCGGGCAGCCCTGTGGTGACCACCACCGGATATTCGACCGGGAGCCCGGCTCCGTTCTCGCAGGCCGACATCGGGGTGGGAGTGAGCGGCACGGGCATCGCTGCTGGCACCTACATCACCCAGATCGGGCCTGCCGGCGAGGCGAACTACGCCTCGGGGGCGGGGAGCAACCCGCTCGACCTGCCGGAGAACTCCATCGAGTTGAGCCAGCCGGCGACCGGTACCGATGGCCCCGAGACGATCACGCTCAGCGGACTCAATCAGGGGCTCCGGGCGTCGACGGCCGGGTTCCTGAACTTTATCTGCGGCACCAACGGCGACGGGGTGGTGACGAAGGCCAAGGACCCGAGCACCGGGTTGAACTTCGACACCGAGCTGACGAACATCATCGACAACCAGTTCGGCTTCAACCGGATCACCGACCTGAGCCTGAACGGCGACCAGGCCGGCTCCTTCTCAGGTGACTGCGGGCTCATCTACCCGACGTACAGCGACAACGCGGTGAGCGGGAACGGTGGCAGCCAGCTTTCGGACCCGTATCCGAACAACGCGAACCTGAGCGTGCAGCCGCTGGGCGAGTCCGCTTCGAACTCGGCAGCGTGCCAGGGAACGGCATGCAGTGCATCGGATCTACCGCTGCCCTTCCCGGACAACTAACCGAGCAACATTGAAGGGAACATCTCGCTTCAGCGAGATGCCCTGACTAGTCAAGGCCGAGGGCCCGGTGGCAATATGACCGCCGGGCCCTCGGGCGTATCGCTGGTAACGGCGGGCCGATCGAGCTACCGAGGGGATTTGAAAGAGGGGGGCAAGTGCCGCGAGCGACAGTGCTGAGAGTGGCGGCCAGGATGGACCCGGGGTGGCGGACGATCCAGGTCGCCGGCGCCGTGCTCTTGTTGACGTGCTTTGCCTTGGTCCTCTTCGCCGGGCGAGCCACCGCCACCACGGGGCCGTGCGGAACCCTGAGCTCAGGGGACGGCGTGTACATCGACTGTGTCGTGCCTCCGGCGTCATCCCCCTACACGACCTACACCGACGGCGAGCAGGTCAACATGTCGATGGGGCCGAACAGTGTCTTCTCACCTTCGGACGCCAACGGCGGAGACATCGAGGCCATCGAGTGCGAGTACAACAACGGCAACGGAGGCCCGGGCGACCCTCCCAACGACAACTACTGCTCCGCTCAGACGATCGGCCCGGACTTCCCGTTCGCCGTGGCCCCGAGCGGGGCTTTCGACTACGCCGGGCAGAACGAGGGCGATCTGATGGCCGTCTACGCCCTCCCCGACACGAAGTACCCGACTGCCACCATCACCTGCAACACGACCGATCCGTGTGTCTGGTACGTCGGTGAGGACTACGGCAACTTCGCCGCGCCGCACGTCTTCTCCAACCCCTTCTACGTGAGCGGGGGTGTCACCACCACCACCACCACCCCTGCCACGTCCACCACCACCTCGCCCAGCACTACCACGAGCACCACTACCTCTGTTCCGGCGACGACGACGACAACGGCGGCGGGCGGTGGGACCACCACCACCACCACCGCTGGCGGAGCGACCACGACGTCGACCACCAGCGGGAGCTCGTCCGCCGGCTCGGCGGGTTCGGGGTCGTCGGGCTCATCGCCCGGTTCGAGTCAGGTGAGCGCCTCGTCCGGTGAGCTCGCCTTCACCGGTCAGTCCCCCCTCCTCGTCTGGATGATGGCCTTCGGCTTCCTCATGATGATCGTCGGGACGCTGGGGCGGGCCATGGTGGCGAAGCGGGTCACCTAAGCGATGGCCCTCGATACCGGCCTGCTCCCCCTTGACCATCCGGTCGACACCGACACACCCCTGCCGCTGAAGCCGACGGCCACCGGCGCCGACCGCGTGTTCCGGGTGGTCCTGGCCGCCTGTGGGACGACGGTGCTCGTCGTGCTCGGCGCCATCATCATCTACCTGGTGAAGTACAGCACGGACGCCTGGCACAAGGTGGGGCTCAAGCTGGTCACCAGCTCTCACTGGGCACCGCCGTTCGACCTCGGGATCCTGGGGGCGTTGGTGGGGTCGGTGGTGATCGCCCTCATCGCCCTGACGGTCGCCCTGCCGGTGTCGGTGGCCTCAGCCCTCATGATCAACGAGTACGCGCCCAAGCGGCTGCGAAACGTGCTGGTGACCTTGATCGACCTGCTGGCCACGGTGCCGAGCATCGTGTACGGGTTCTGGGGCCTCGTCGCTCTGGCCGATTACATGTACGGGACGACGAAGTTCCTCGATGCGCACGGCGGCTTCATCCCGCTGTTCCGGACCCCCGAAGCCGGTACGTTCGGCCACTCCATCTTCCTCTGCGGCCTGGTGGTGGCCGTGATGATCATCCCCATCGTGACCTCGATCAGCCGCGAAGTCATGGCCCGAGCCCCCCGCGACGCCTGCGAAGGAGCGCTGGCACTGGGTGGGACGAGGTGGGGCATGGTCACCGACGTGGTACTGCCCTATGCGCGTAACGGGATCATCGGGGCCGCCCTGCTCGGGTTGGGGCGCGCCCTGGGGGAGACCATGGCCGTGTACCTCATCCTTTCGACCACCAACGTCCTCACCCCGGCGATCCTCGGGCCCAACGGCCTCGGTTCGATCTCCTATCTCATCGCCCAGAATTTCACCAGCTATCCGGAGATGGTGAAGAGCGCGCTCACCGCCGCCGGCCTGATCCTCTTCGCCACCACCCTGACCATGAACCTGGTGGCGAGGCTCGTGGTGAAACGGTCGGCGGGTGATTACGCATGAGTGCCATCTCCACTCTGGAGGCGCCGGCCCCAGCTCAGCCTGGCACCATCGATCGCCCCCAGCGCGCCCCCCGAGCCTCCACCAACAGCGTGTTCGAGGTGCTGGGCTCGGCCGCGGCCGGTATGGCCCTGGTGTGGCTGAGCTTCAGTGTCGCCGGACTGTCGGCGATGTTCGGTCAGGCGCTGTGCTCGTTCATCGCCTTTGTGATCATCTATGCCCTCGTCTCACGGTCGCGCCACGGAGTCCTGGTGATGAAGGACCGCCTCGGCACGCTGTTCGTCTGGGCAGGCTCGGCGGCTGCCATGGTGCCGCTGTTCCTCATCATCGGTTGGCTGCTGGTTCGAGGCCTCCCTGTGGTGGCCGCGCATTTTCCCCATTTTCTGAAGGCTGACGCCGCCGATTCGGGTCCGAAGGCGCCGACGTGGACGGCAGGCGTGGGGGCCGCCATCGTGGGCACCGTCGAGCAGGTCGGGCTGGCCACGTTGGTGGCCGGGCCGATCGCCATCCTCACGGCGACCTTCCTCAACGAGTCGGGCAGCGGGTACTCCCAGGTGGTGCGGTTGGTGGTCGACGCCATGACCGGCACGCCGGAGATCATCGCCGGCCTGTTCGTGTACCTCATCTGGGTGGATCCGCGGCACACCGCCGGCAAGTCGGGCTTGGCCGCCGCCATGGCGCTCGGCATCATGATGCTCCCGTTCGTCACCAGAGGGGCACAGGAGGTGCTGCGGACCGTGCCCGGGTCCCTGCGTGAGGCGGGCATGGCACTGGGAGCCCCACACTGGCGACTGACGATGCGGGTGGTGCTTCCGACGGCGAGGGTCGGCCTCATCACCATCGCCATCCTCGGGGTGGCCAGGGCAGTGGGAGAGACCGCAGCCGTGCTCTTCACCGCCGGAGGCTCCGCTCATGCGCATTTCAACTGGAATCCCTTCCACGGCGCCCAGTTGGACCTCCCGCTCTACGTCGTGCAGTTCGCCAACTCGCCGTCGGGGAACGAAGTCAAAGAAGCCTGGGGTGGAGCGCTGGCACTGGTGGTGATCGTCGTACTCCTTTTCTCACTGACCAGGGTCCTGGGATCGGGCTCCTCGGGTGGCGCGCGCTTGAGCAGATGGTTCCTGCCGCCCTGGAGGAGACTGTCTTCGAGGTCCGGCTGATCTTGATCGTCACCGATACGACGAACACGCGAATGGTTCGAGACGGAGGGATTGTGGCCAAGACGGAAGGTCCCGTTCGGGACGGCTCCGGCGGGTCACGACGGTGTGGAAGAGCGGCCCGCCGGCGGGGAGGAGTCCTGCTCGGTTGTGCCATGGCCATCTCGACCGTGGCGGGCACCATCGTGGCACCTGCCGCTCCGGCAGCGGCGTCCGGGGTTGGCCTGCTCGGCGCCGGGTCGTCCTTCGCCGGCCCCGAGATCTCGCAATGGACGATCGACACCTCCAAGGCCCCCTACAACCTCAACATCGCCTACACGTCGTCGAGCTCGGCTGACGGACGCTACGAGTTCGCAGGCCAGACGGTGGACTACGGGGTGACCGATATCGAGTACCAGCCCTATCCGTTCGACACGGCCAGCCCGAAGTTCCCGTTCATCTACGTTCCGGTGACCGCCGGGGGCCTGTCCTTCATGTACCACATCGCCGGCCTGAGCGGCACGCTGCAGCTGTCGAGCTATTCGGCTTGTGCCATTTTCACCGGCGGCGTCACCAACTGGGACTCGCCGGTCATCCAGGCGGACAATCCCGGTGTCAGCCTCCCCGACCTCGAGATCCATCCGGTGATCCGCAGCGACCTCTCCGGCACCAACTTCGTGTTCCAGGAATGGTGCATCGACGAAGAACCCGCTCTGTGGTCGAGCTTCGTGAACTCTCCCACCGTCGAGAACTACCCAGGTCAGGTCGGTGACCTGTCGGCCACCCAGCCCCGCTCGGACTGGCCCATCTTCCCCAACGCCATAAGCCAGTCCGGCTCGGCCAACGCTGCCGACACGGTGGCCGACCCGGACTCCGACGGCTACATCACCGCGGTGGAGACGGCCTACGCGCTGCAGCGAGGATTTCCGGTGGCTTCTGTGAAGAACGCCAGTGGCTACTACACGCAGCCGACGGCCGTCGATGTGGCTTCAGCCCTGGCCTATGCGACCCAGCAGCCGAACGGCACACACATCTTGAATTTCGGCGGCATCGGCCCGCATGTGTACAACCCCTCGACCTACAGCTACATGCTCATACCGACCACTGGCTGGAGCGCGGCCAAGGGGAACGTGATCAGCCAGTTCGTCGACTACGATCTGACCCTCGGACAGCACGAGGCTCCTGAGATCGGCTACGCCTCGCTCGGTCTCTCGCTGGAGCGGTACGGGGTGAATCAAGTGGAGAGCCTGGTGGCCGGTGCCGTAGGTACCACCTCTCCGGAGGCCGCCGCCTACGCATGCGGCGACCTCACCCCGGCGGAGGTCCAGGCGGGCCAAACCCAGCCCACGTGTGGCGTGGTCAATGCCACAGCCACGACCCCGGCTTCCACCAATGCCGGTTCGACGGTCCCTGGGTCGAGAGGCGCAGGAGTCGGCGGGAACTCGGGAGCCGAGGCCAGCTCGTCGGTGGGTGGTGGTTCTGCCGCCGGCGGGCCTGTGCCCGCCGACCCGGCCGTGTCCCTGTCGGGCATACCGGGCCTCGCCTTCACCGGAGGACGTCCCATTCCCATCGCCGCCACTGGGGGGATGCTCTTCGTCGTCGGTTTCCTTGCCCGACGGCGACTGCGAGCGCGGTCTATGAGACGAGTGTGATGGGCCCGACTGGCACCAGAGCCAGCTGGCGGTTGCTGGCGGCCATGGTCGTGTCGATCGCCGCCGTGGCTTTGTGCGTTGGGTCGCCGTCGGACCGGGCCTCGGCCTCGACCGCTACCACCCTCCTCTTCGAAGGAGGGACCTTCGCCGAGCCCATCATGAACAGGCTCCTGGTGGACGACGAGTCGAGCATGGGGACCATCACACCGTCCTATTTCGACGCCAACGTCGACGTCGGTCGCCAGGACTTCGCCAGTGGCGCCGGCGACGTGGCGGTGACCGAATTCCCACTCACCAGCGCCGAGGCGTCCACGGCCGCATCGAATGGACGTTCCTTTGCCTACGTTCCGTTCGCCGCCAGTGCCGACGCCCTGTCCTATGTGCTCATCTGCAGCTCAGGCGCACAGGATCCGTTCTGCCCCGACCTGCAGGTCACCGCGCTGCAAGCAGAAGAGATGTTCAGCAGTGACATCACGCAATGGAATGGTCCGACCCTGTCCACCATCACCGGGGGAACCGGCCCGGTCGACCCGGAGAACTCGCATACCATCGGACCTGGCGACATCATCGATCCTTCTGCGTCCAACTACGCGCTGTTGAGCTACTTCGCGGCCGACCCTTCCGCCAGTGCCGCCTGGACGCAATTCGTCGTCGACACTCTCCACCAATCGAGCGCAGCTCCCACCGAGGCCTGGCCGGGCGATCAAGGGATCTCAGGAGGCGACCTGGAGCTGATCGAGAACATGGTGCCGGTGAACTCGACCACCGGCCTGGCTCTCCCGAACAACACCATTTGGGGCCAGAACGTCAACGTCGCCCCGCTCCCGGTCGACTGGTTGCCGAGCTCTGCGGGGGGCAACACGACGGGCGTGGAGCTTCCGGCCCTTGCTGTGCAGAATGCGGCGGGATCCTTCGTGGCGCCCACCCTGGCGGGTGAATCGGCAGCGCTCAACGACGCCACCATCGACCCCACCACCAATCTCGTCACCTTCCCGGCCAACGGGGGAAGCGACCCAGCCGCCTATCCGATCATGGTGATGAGCTACCTGGTCGTCCCGACCAGCGGGCTCAGCGCGGCAAAGGCCGCCGCCCTCTCCCAGTTCCTGCAATTCGTGTTCAGCTCCGCCGGTGTCAGCGACATCACGGGCCTGGGGGCCGCCCCACCGACGCCAGCCATGACCAAGATCGGTGACGCGGTGGCTGCCGAAGTGGCGGCTGAAGCGAGCGCACCTGTCACGTCAACCACCACGACCACCACGGTGGCCGCCCGGTCGACGGGAGGAGGAAGCCTCCCCGGGGGCGGCTCGTCACCGTCGTTCCCGTCCGCCTCGGCCAACGAGGAGTCGAGTGAGATCGGTGAGGTCGGGACGGGGTCCGGCGGAGCGAACGCCGCCGTCACCTTGGCCTATACCGGTGTCGACATCGTGCCGATCCTCGGCCTCGGCGTCGTCTTGGCCGTGGCCGGGTTCGTAGGCCGGCGAAGACTCCGGCGATCGTTGCCGCCACCGTGAGCGCTGTGTCCGGGAACCCTTCGTTCGGCGCTCCCGCGTCGATCCCTGAGCCCCCGCCGCCGCAGTGGGAGGTGCCACCTTTTGCCGCCACGCAGTCGGAGACGACGCTGCCGGGAGCGGCGACCGGTGCCAACTTGAGCACACGCGATGTCAGCGCCTGGTTCGGCACGAACAAGGTCCTCGAGAGGATCTCGCTGGTCATGCCGCCGGGAAAGGTGACGGCGCTGATCGGCCCATCGGGCTGCGGAAAGTCCACCTTCCTCCGGATCCTCAACCGGATGCACGAAGTCGTGCCGGGAGCCGCCATGTCCGGCACGGTGGAGCTCGACGGCACCAACGTCTACGGCCCGAGCTCCTCGGCCAACCTGGTCCGGCGCAAGATCGGCATGGTGTTTCAGAAGCCGAACCCGTTCCCCTCGATGACGATTGCCCAGAACGTCCTGGCCGGGCTGCGCCTGTCCGGCATGAAGGTCGGCAACAAAGACGCCCTGGTCCAGGAGAGCCTGGAGCGGGCCGGACTGTGGCGCGAGACGCGCAATCGACTGAACGAGGCGGGAATGGCGCTGTCCGGCGGTCAACAGCAGAGGTTGTGCATCGCCCGGGCCCTGGCGGTGAGGCCGTCGGTGCTGCTCATGGACGAACCGTGCTCGGCGCTGGATCCGATCTCGACCGGCGTCATCGAGAACACGATTCGGGAGTTGAGTGGTCAGATCACCATCGTCATCGTCACCCACAACATGCAACAAGCGCAACGAGTGTCGGACAACTGCGCTCTGTTTCTGGTCGACGGTGAGGGGCTTCCCGGTCACATCGTCGAGGACGGTCCGACCGAACAGATGTTCCAAAACCCGCGTGATCCCAGGACGACCGACTACGTGCACGGGCGTTTCGGCTGATGCCATTGTCGAGCCGTCGGGGAGTGCTCCCCCCGGTCGGTGCTACCTGGAGTAGGGGCCTCCGCCCCACGTCGGTCTCGGGCTGACTAGCCTTGGATGACGGATTCATATAGCGCGGAAGCGTCGTTGAGAAAGGGGGAGCAGGTGGAGCCGGAGCCGTTTCCCGATGATGTGAGGGAATACCTGCAGTTGCATCACATCGTGACCCTGGGGACCTCCTCGTTCACCGGTATCCCACACGCCGACACCGTGGTCTTCACCAACGATCAATGGCGTCTGTACTTCACCGCCGCCGAGGGTTCCTCTCTCCTCAAGAACGTCAAGGCCAACCGATACGCCTCGTTCACCATCGACGACTACACGACGGACTGGCGGAAGGTGAGAGAGCTGCAAGGGGTGGGAAGGTGCGAGCCGGCAAATCCCGACGAAGAACACTGGGCATACCAAATGGCCTTCGAGAAGTTCGGGTCGAAACCCTTCGACACGTCGGCAGGCATCATCCTCAAGGTTGTACCTGGCGAGATGCACTTCGTGGACTACGACTACGCCACCGTCGCCGCGAAATCGACGGTCACCGAGCGTGTGTTCCGTTTGACCGGAAACGACGCGGTGCCCACCCGGGGCCCTGTGTCGACGAGCCTGGATCGAAGCACCTTCGAGGCAGGCCAGATCATCTTTCGGCCGGGTGACCGGGTGGGCCAGTACTACGTCGTGCTCGAGGGCGAGGTGGAGATCCGCGGTGAGGGATTCGGAGCCGATCAGACCGTGGTGAGAGTGGGACCTGGCGAATTCTTCGGGGATCATGCTTCGCTGCGCGGCCAGCGAGGCGTCCTGACGGCACATGCGGTGAAGCCGACGGTTCTGCTGGCGGTGGAGCGCGAGACCATTCGCGACCTGCTGTTGCCCTGAGTGCCGGTCGTCGTGTGCGAGAGCGCTACGAGCTCAGCTGGCCGGGGTGCCGACTCCGGTGACCTTCACCGCCCAGTAGCACGCCGCTGTTGCTTGGACGGCGAGGGTGAAGGTCCCTGACGAGCTCTGCGGTGTCACCCCCTGGCCGGAAGTGGAGGTCCCGGTCACGGCCACGGAGTTCGACGGGCCCACCATCACCTGGAAGCTCGGGTTGCTCCCGGTGCAGGCGTAGGCCCAGCCGATGTCCCACGTTCCGGTGCTCACGGTGAACGACGGACTGGTCCAGTTCCCCGTCGTTCCTCCGGTTCCTGCTGGGTAGCGCGGGAGCAGGACGATCGCCACCTGATCGGCTGCCGGGGTGGACGTGGCTGTCGATCCCGCTGCCTCCGACCCTGGTTGTGTGGCAGCGGCCGACCCGGCGCCGGCGACCGTCGTGGCGGTGGCGTTCGACGACTGGCCGCCTGTTGCCGGCGGCGGGAGCTTGTAACCACTCGAGACAGCGGGTGCAGGTTTCACGTGGCTGAGGCTCTCGACGTAGAGCCCGGCCAGGAACATCACCCCGGCTGCCGCCACCAGTTGCCAGTTCCTCCAGGAACGCTTCTCGCGAATCTTCAGCTCACCAGGAGCCGGTGGTGTGGCCGGCCGTTCAGCCAGCATCGTCCCCCCGGCGAGCTCATCGCTCATGGGAGAAGCACAATCGAACAAGCCGCTGGCGTCAAGTGCAGCCCCATGCTGACGGCACCCAACTTGCCTGTCCGTGAACTGGCGGTGACGTGCTCGCGAAGACGGCCACCGCGCCTGGAACCCCCCGTGATCTACGGGCTAGAAAGATCGTTCGATATGCACCGTTCGGGGTTGAGTGCTCGCTTCTCCGGGACGGAGCTGCCCTCTGTCCCGTCGGGCCGTTCTGGCAAGGCCCGGCTCGGTGCCCTGCTCGTGGCCCTGGGTGTCACAGCTCTCGGGCCGCTGGCGATGAGCGCCCCGGTCAGCGCCGCCGCTCATGGCTGCGGCACTCTGCCATCGGACAACAATGTCTACGTGGGCCGCCCGGGATCCTGCTCGGGCCTATCGATCTCCAAACCGTATGTGACCTTCGGCGACGGCGAGTTGGTCGACATGGCCATGGGTCCCAATTCCGTGTTTTCTCCTCGCGACGCCTTGGGAGGGGATATCGAGGCCATCGAATGCGAGTACAACAACGGTTCCGGACTACCGGGTGACCCCCCGAACGCCCTCGATTTCTGCGATGCCCAGACCATCGGCGCGGATTTCCCCTTCACCGTGGAGAGCAACGGCGCCTTCGACTACATGGCCGAGAGCGACGGCGGCCGCATGAAGGTCTTCGCCCTACCGGGCAAGTATCTGAAGACCGCCACGATCACCTGCAACGCCACCCATGCCTGTGTCTGGTACGTCGGCGAGAACTACAACAGCTTTGCCTCACCACATCTCTTTTCCAACCCCTTCTACGTCGCCGCCGCCCCGAGCAGTCCGAGCTCGTTCCCAACCCTGGTGGTGGTGCTGGTGGTCGTGATCGTGGTACTGGGGATGGCCGCGTACGTCGTCGTGCGACGAAGACCGAGAAGTTCCGGTCGTGCACGTTGAGTTCGGGTCCTGATCCGGGGCTATCGGGAGGTACGGCGGTGGCGACGAGTCCGATCTCGGTCAACGGAGGATCTCCGGCTGTGGACCCCAAGTTGCTCTCGGTGTGCCAGGAGCTCGTCGAGCGACTTTGGGCCCCTGGCGAAGGCCAGCCCTTCGATGTGGATTGGGCTTCCCTCCTCTCCGATCCCGAAGCTCCCAGCCTGGCGGCGGCCGTTGGACGTGGGGTGCTGCGCTCCTGCGGATGGTCGGCCCCGGCGGGTGCCGAGCAGGGCAAGACGGCAGCTGCTTCGTTTGAGGTGCTGAGCCCGCCGGCCATTGGGCTTGGTCCAGCGCGCACCAGCTTCGTCCGGCCTCGGGCCCTGGGTGTCACACAGCGCTTCCATGTCCTGGTCGACGATGGCGGACGTCTGGTGAGGCGCATCGTCCGCTTCCCCATGACCTGCTCGAGGGCGAGGACGTGGTTGGCGGTGGGCCATCGCCGCGAGCACCTGGCCACCGGTTTCGCCTGGGTGCAGAACATCGGCGCCTTACTCATCCTGTTCGCCGGCTGGCAGGTGTTCGGGACTTCCATCAGTGAGCACCATGCCCAGGGCGCGCTGGCCACCGACTTCAGGGCTAAGACGGTCCACGCCGCGCCTGCCGTGTTGAGCGGCGGCGGCATCAGCCTCGTTCCCGCCACCACCCGATTGTCCGAGCCTCCCCAGGGCACGGTCATGGCCCGACTCGAGATACCCAGCATCGGCGTCGACCAATACGTGGTGTCGGGGACGGAGCCCGGCGACCTGTCCAAAGGGCCGGGCCACTATCCCGGCACCGCCCTGCCCGGCCAAGCCGGCAACGTGGCCATCGCCGGTCACCGGACGACCTTTGGCGCGCCCTTTTTCCATCTGAACGACCTCCAGCCCGGCGATTCGATCTTTCTGTTGATGCCGTCGGGCGAGAAGCTGACCTACGTGGTGGCTGCACGTCCCACTGCGGTGTCGCCCGACGACACGTCCATCCTCGGCAACTTCGGGGACAACCGACTCACCCTGACCACCTGTGCCCCGCCGTACTCGGCCTCCCAGCGGCTGGTGGTGGTGGCCGCCTTGCGGCTGCCCGGTGTCCCGATAGCCCTGGAGCGGCTCTCGCATGGTGCCCCGACGCCGTATCGGATCACCACGCCGACGACCTCGGGGTGGGGGTGGCATTCGCTGCCCTTGGCCCTGGTCGTCACGGGCGTTCTGGTGGGCTTGGGGGTCGGCCATCGCCGGCTGTCCAAGATGCTGGGCAAGGGCATGCGCTGGCTGGTGCTGGTGCCGATCTGGGCGGCGGGTATCTACCTGCTCTTCGAGACCCTCACGTCACTGCTGCCCAACACGGTGTAGCTGCGTGGGACCGGCCGCCGCCTGCGCCGTCGGCGCGCCTGGCTGGCCCTGCGCCGCAGCGGCGTTGCTCAAGTGGCGTACCAAAGCCGCGTTGACCTCGCCCAGGGCTACCAGAGCTGCCTGGAGCTTCTCGACGGCCTCGGGAATGACATTGTCGGATTGGAGCCGGGCGGCTTGCCGCTGAGCGGCCTCGACGAGACGCGCCGAGTCCGCTCGGGCCTGGGACAGCAGGTCCTCGGCCTGCCTGCGGGCGTCGTTCAGCATCGAGTTGGTGACGTCACGAACCCGCAGGACCAGGCGACCGATCTCCTCCTCGGCCGCCCCGGTGTCGAACGAGGGCGGTGTCACCGGCCCGGCCGGCACATTGGCGAGCGCGTTGTCAGGCGCGCTGGCGACGGTCACCGGTGCGGAGCCGGCGCCTGGCTGTACGGCATCGGGGTCGTGGGCGTTCTCACGTGGGAGCATGAGACGTCTCCTTCTTTCATGTGAGCCGATGAACGGTTTCTACGGATCTAGGCGGAAGCCGACGCCCCGAATGGTCACGAGGTGTCGAGGATGCGAGGGATCGGCTTCGAGCTTCAGACGGAGTCGTCGGATGTGCGTGTCGAGTGTCCGGGAGTCGGCGATCGACCGTCCCGACCAGAGGCGGGTCAGAAGCTCGTCGCGGGTGAGGATCATCCCAATGGGCGACGAGAGCGCCGCCAGGAGGTCGAACTCCAGGCGGCTCAGCTGGACGGCGATCCCGTCTCGGCGGACGATCCGCGAGTCGAAGTCGATCTCGACATGGCCCACATGCTGCACGTGCTCATGGCGTCGCCGAACCCACGCTCGCTCCGAAGCGCTCGAGCGGTCGAATGGCGGCCACCCCGACACTTCGCTCTGCTCGAGCTTCGTCCCCCCGCTCACGCCCCGTCCCTCCGGGTCGGCTGCCGGCCCGTGTCGTAGCCCCGTGGGGAAGCTATCAATCGGCTGGAGGCAGGGAAAGTTGCGCCGAGCGATCTTCGCGAAGTTGTCGCGTCACTTACTCGGGCAGCCGGAGCCTGACAACGGGTTTTTGCCGTGCTCCTGGCACTCCACAGGACAGCGGAGAGTCTCTCGTCGCTGGCCCCGGAGACCTACGCTTTCACCCTTGGAGTCTGACCTTCTAGCCTCGTCCGCGAAGTCGTGGCGGGAGCTGGCGTGCCACTAGTGAGGGCTTTGACGACCCCGGTCCTGAGGAGCATTCCCCGCTCGGAGGGGAGGCCGTTTCGCGTGGTGACCCCTGGGTTGCTGTGGTTGATCCTTGCCGTCACCATCGGTGCGTGCGGGACCTCCTCGGGATTCAGCTCACAAGAGCAGCAATTCCTGCGGGACGTGCATCGAGGCGCCAGCTGGCCGAGTTCTAATAGCGCCGATACCACCCTTGTCGGCGATGGTCGTACGACCTGTAACGCCCTGACCCGGGGTGTGAACTTTTCGGAGGTTGAAAGCGTACTGCTGAGTACACGCCTGACGACCAAGCAGGCATCGGCGCTGGTGACCTCGGCCGTGTTCGACCTGTGCCCACAGTTCGACCAGCAGCTCGAATCGTGGGTTCAGCAGCAACAAAGCAGCTGACCGGAGGACAGCCCAGAGCAGCGAGGTTTCCCGCCCCGGCCGGGGGTCACCGCGGGTGGCTCTCGCCCGCCGGCGAAGACCCTGGTCCCCTGGTCGGCGCCGCGCCGTTCTGGCGTGTGCCCTGGTGGTGGCCATACCGACGGCCATGGCGTCGGCGGGCCGGAAAGCCCTGGTGATACAGTGTCGCCGCCGGGACGCCGTCCCGGTGGACCCGGGGAACGGGCGGTCCGGGCAGCGAGTCCGAGCCGAGCGCCCCGAGCATCCCTCCAACGACGCGGTTCCCACATGCCCGACAAGACATCGACGATCGCCGAATACCGCCTTCACGACACCGACACCGGGTCGCCTGAGGTCCAGATCGCCCTGCTCACCGAGCGCATCTCGCACCTCACCGACCATCTCAAGATGCACAAGGGTGACCATCACACCCGTCGGGGGCTCATGAAGCTCATCGGACGCCGTCGGCGGCTTCTCGACTACGTGCGGGACAACGACGTGGAGCGCTACCGGTCCATCATCGGCAGGCTCGGCATTCGCCGTTAGGCGAAGAGCACACACGCCCGCCGAAGCGGGCGCAGCAGAGGCACCGGCCAGCGTTCAGCTGCCAGTCGCCGACTACCTCAGCGCCTTTGGCCCGGCGCCCGAAAAGCCCCGGCTGGAGAATGGCCCGGAGGTGGCCGACCACTGGGAACTGGCCTGGCACGGGGAGCCGTGACAGACAGGAGATCCAAGTGGCGCAAGCCGTGAGCGTGTCGGGCCCCATCAGCGGAACCGACCGCACGCTGTCGTTCGAGACCGGAAAGCTGGCAGGACAGGCCGACGGAGCGGTGGTCGGCCGCATAGGCGACACCGTGGTGCTCGTGACCGCCACCGCCGCCAGATCCGTGCGCGAGGGCACCGACTTCTTCCCGCTCACCGTGGACATCGAAGAGCGCATGTACGCGGCGGGGAAGATCCCCGGGTCGTTCTTCCGGCGCGAGGGCCGGGCCACCGACCAGGCCATCTTGACCTGCCGGCTGATCGACCGGCCGCTGCGGCCCTCGTTCCCCGAGGGGTTCCGCAACGAGGTCCACGTGGTCGGCACCATCTTCGGCGCCGACCAGGCGAACCCGCACGACGTATTGGCCATCAACACCGCCTCCGCCGCGCTCATGGTGTCGGGCATCCCCTTCGACGGGCCCATCGGGGCCGTGCGCGTCGCCTGGACGGCCGAGGGCAGCTGGATCCCCCATCCCACCTTCGAGGAGGGCGACGCCTCCTGCTTCGAGCTGGTGGTGGCCGGCCGGGCCCTGTCGGAGGCGCCCGACGCCGAGGTGGCCATCATGATGGTCGAAGCCGGCGGGACCGAGCGCTCCTGGCAGTACTACGAGGAGGGCGCGCCCAAGGTCACCGAGGAGGTCCTGGCCCAGGGGCTCGAGGCGGCCAAGACCTGGATCCGCGAGTCGATCGACCTCCAGCGCCAGCTCGTGTCCAAAGCCGGCAAGAAGCCCACCATCGCCTACGAGCTGTTCAGCGACTACGGCGAGGACGTCTCCGCCCGGGTGGCCGAGGTGGGCACCGAGGCGCTGGCCAAGGCGAACACCATCAGCCAGAAGACCGAGCGCAACGCCGCGGTCGACGAGGCCACCGCCGGCGTCGTCGCCCAGCTGGCACCGGAGTTCCCCGAGCGCGAGCGCGAGATCAAGGCGGCGGTGCGATCGCTCACCAAGAAGCTGGTGCGGCGCCGCATCGTGGAGCAGGGTCTGCGCATCGACGGCCGGGGCACCACCGAGATCCGCCCGCTGCACGCCGAGGTGGGCCTGCTGCCCACCGCCCACGGCTCGGGGCTCTTCGAGCGCGGCGAGACCCAGGTGCTGAACGTGACCACGCTCGGAATGCCGCGCATGAAGCAGCTGCTCGACACCATCACCCCCGACGAGACCAAGCGCTACATGCACCACTACAACTTCCCGCCCTACTCGACGGGCGAGACCGGCTTCATGCGCGGTCCCAAGCGCCGCGAGATCGGCCACGGCCTTCTGGCCGAGCGGGCGCTCCTGCCGGTCATCCCGAGCGAGGAGGACTTCCCCTACACGCTGCGGCTGGTGTCGGACGTGCTGTCCTCGAACGGGTCAACCTCCATGGCCTCGGTGTGCGGGTCCTCGCTGTCGCTCATGGACGCCGGCGTTCCCATAAAGGCGCCGGTGGCCGGCATCGCCATGGGGCTCGTGTACGACGAGGGGAGCTACGTCACCCTGACCGACATCCTCGGCGCTGAGGACGCCTTCGGCGACATGGACTTCAAGGTGGCCGGCACGGCCGACGCCGTCACCGCCCTGCAGCTGGACACCAAGATCGACGGGCTGCCGGCCGAGGTGCTGGCCAAGGCCCTCGATCAGGCCAGAGAGGCGCGACTGCAGATCCTCGAGGTCATGCACGGGGCCATCGCCGAGCCGCGCGACGAGGTCAGGGACATCGCCCCCAAGATCGTGTCGTTCGACATCCCCGTCGACCGCATCGGCGAGGTCATCGGCCCCAAGGGCAAGGTCATCAACACCCTGCAGGCCGAGACCGGAACCGAGATCACCGTGGACGACGCCGGGCTGTTCGGGACGGTCACCATCGGGGCGAAGGACGCCGGTGCCGTGTCGGAGGCCCGCCGCCGCATCTTCATGATCGTGGAGCCGCCGGAGGCCGAGGTGGGTGCCACCTACAGCGGCAAGGTGGTGAACATCACCAAGTTCGGCGCCTTCGTGAACATCCTCCCCGGGCGCGACGGCCTGCTGCACATCTCCAAGGTGGGCGGCGGCAAGCGCGTCGAGCGGGTGGAGGACGTGCTGTCGCTCGGCCAGGAGCTCGAGGTGCGGGTGGACGACATCGATCCCCAGGGCAAGGTGTCGCTGTCGCTGGCCGGCGAGCCGCCCGCCTCCGACGAGGCGGCCGGCAACGGATCGGCGGGCGCCAGGACGAACCGGGCCGATGGCGGCGCCCGGGGCTCCTCTCGCCCGAGTTCGTCCGGTGCGCCGGTGGCCTCCTTCGAGGCGGCCTTCGAAGCCGAGCTGGCCCAGGAGCTGGGCGACCTCGGACCCGGTCCGGAGCGGTCCTCGGACCGCGGCGAGCGCGGCGGCGGCGATCGCGATCGCGACCGTCGGGGTCGCCGTCCGCGGCGGAGGTGATCCGCACCGAGCTTCTCGACTGCGGGGCGCGGCTGGTCACCGAGACCATGGCCGACGTGCGCTCGGCGGCGGTCGGCGTCTGGGTCGGCACCGGTTCACGCGATGAGGACGACGCCCACGCCGGCGCCTCGCACTTCCTCGAGCACCTGCTGTTCAAGGGCACACCGACCCTCAAGGCGGCCGAGATCGCCGAGGCGATCGACGAGGTGGGCGGCGACATGAACGCCTTCACCACCAAGGAGTACACCGCCTTCTACATCCGGCTGCTCTCGCAGCACCTGCCGCTGGGTCTCAACGTGCTCGGGGCGATCATGACCGACCCGGCTCTCGACCCGGCCGACGTGGACGCCGAGCGACAGGTCATCTTGGACGAGATCCTCATGCACGCGGATGAACCGGCCGACCTGGCCGCCGAGCAGTGCACGTCGGCCATGTTCCCCTCCCACCCGCTCGGCCGTGAGGTTCTGGGTGTGCGATCGAGCGTCTCCACGCTCGATGCCGGCGAGATCCGCCGCTTCTTCGACCACCACTACCGGACGGCCAACATGGTGGTGGCCGCGGCCGGCGACGTCGACCACGACTGGCTGGCGGCCGAAGTCGACCGCCGCTTCTCCTCGCGTGTCGGGGGAGCAGCACCCGGGCGCACCCCTCCCGACAGCCCCCCCGAGGCGGAGGTGGTGACCAGGCGTCCCACCGAGCAGGCGCACCTGGTGATCGGGCTGCGCACCCCGGGCCGCCACGACGAGCAACGCTGGGCCCTGGCCGTGCTCAACCACGTGCTCGGTGGGGGGATCTCGAGCCGGCTCTTCCAGGAGATCCGCGAGAAGCGGGGCCTCGCGTACTCGGTGTGGTCCGAGCGCACGCACTACGAGGAGATCGGGGCGCTCACCGTGTCGGTGGGCACCGCCCCCGAGCACGCGCCGGAGGTGCTGGGGCTGGTGCGGGCCGAGCTCGACGGCATCGGCGAGCGCGGCATCACCGAACGCGAGCTGACGGTGGCCAAAGGCCACCTGCGGGCCGAGACGCTGCTCACGTTGGAGGACTCGGGGGCCAGGATGAGCCGCATCGGATCGAGCCTGCTGCTGCACGACAAGGTGCTCACGGTGGACGAGCTGCTGGCCAAGGTGGAGGCCGTAAGCCTCGAGGAC